>JARBAW010000043.1 GCA_029237505.1 Nitrososphaerales archaeon | reverse complement strand
GTTAAAAGAGATTTTCTGTTTGTTACTGATTTTGTATATTTGATAGGAATGATATTGCAAGATTTCCCTCAGGGAAACAATATCTACAATGTTGGTTTTGGAAAGAGTTACAGTTTGAACCAGGTCGCAAATAAATTATCTAAATTATTTGCAAAGAAAATAGAGATTGGATTTTCTAAAGGATCCAAGTGCGATGTATCTGACATGGTTGCCGATATCAGGAAGGTTTCTAAAGACTTTAGCTGGAAGCCTACTATTGACATCAATAAGGGATTGCAGTTTATTGTTCAGAACCAACGTACTTGAGTTTTAAAAATTCGAATATAGCTATTGAAGTGTCTGTTCCCTCAATCTGTCAAGTGCCAGGTAATAGATTATTAGACGATATGATAACTCATTAGACCATGCGCATTTTACACATACTTGATGCAGCAGGTGTAGCTTGCATTTATTCGAAATATCAACGAATGCAGGGACACGAAGCCAGGGTTATTTGGAATAAAGATGTTGCAGACAAGTATGGGATTTATGACTTCTATAAAGATTATCTAATAAACGTAACGTATGAAAAATTTGCCCAAACATGTCTTAAGGAAAGTGAAAATGTCGATGTAATTCATGTACACGGATACATTGACATTTTGTTTGAGCTCCGCAAGAAATTTCTGAAACAAAAGAAGATAATTTTGCATTACCATGGAACTGATATTAGAGGATTAAAGAAACTCGAGCTTCCCCACCGATCACTCATTTCAGATACAGCGATAAAGCTCAAGATGTTATACAGAAAAAAGATCGGTCAAGCAAAAGCCCAGAAATTGGCAGATGCAGTATGTGTATCGACGCCAGATTTGTTACCATTAGTTAGAAATGGTATACACATTCCAATTCCCATAGATACAGAACATTTTAGTCCGAAGAGTAATCCAGATGGAGAACTAAAGGAAGCGTTTACAATAAATTCGGAGGTTACAAATATTCAACGCGCTCTTGATCTTTGCCAGAAGAACCAGATTAAACTCGAAATTGAGGTTATTGACAGGACCAAGAATCCCATAATCTATGCTAAGATTCCTGATTTCATAAGGAGGTATAAGACATATGTAGATATTAGATATGTCAATGATATTGTATTAGAGAATCTTAGTAGCACAGCTTTACAGTCCTTAGCTTGTGGATTAAGAGTCTTAGATCATAAACTAGAATTTCGCCGTGGTCTTCCAAAAGAACATGATGCAATAAACGTAGCATCACAGTTGTCCAACGTCTACAGCGAATTAGGAATCTGCTAGTTCTTCAATATAGCACGAAATTAAACAATTTAGTCTAACTCAATAATTTTGAACCAGTTCACAGGGCTTGCAAAATACAGTAATTGCGTGGTGAGGACCGCCTATTTGTTATTGTTACCTTTTGGTGATAATAACCAGCATTGTTGCCATGCAAGTAGATTTTTGAATCTCATTAGATGATCGGGCAAAAAAGTTCTAAATTCTAATATCTTAATGTTTGCTGATTGACAAAAGATCTCAAAATCCTTTACAGACCAAAAATGTAAATGTGTAAAGGATTGCCGTGGGGCATATCCTCTTAACATCTGAATTCGCCATTTAATGTAACCACTGTTAGGAATAGTCACTATGACACCTTTTTTTGCATGGTTTATTGCATCATTCAAAATTATTTGTGGATATGCTGTGTGCTCGATTACCTCTAACAAGAGTATGTAATCATAAAAGGTATCGTCAGAAAGACCCAGACCTTCTGTAATGTCACGAACTTCTGTCTGTATACCGAGTTGTCTTGCTTTTTCACATGCTGTAGCTGAAATATCTAATCCAGTCACTTTCACATTTTTGTTTTTTATCAAGTAATCTGAAACAGTTCCGTCTCCAACTCCAACATCCAATATTGTGGTGCCTGGTTCAATCCATTCCTCGACCAGTCTAGCCCTTGACAAATTACCGGTGTTCACAACTGAGTGGTATTTTTCATAATCTTCGAACACTTCGGGGAACTCCATATTACTTTGAGTTAGCGCATTCCATGATTCACGCAATATACCTAACCCAAGTGAAACTCCGAAACGAGGAGCGTAAGGTGATCCCATTGAATTGTTTGTATGTAAGGGGATATTTGATTTAATAGTTAATGGTGATAAACTCTAAGAGTGTCAAAAGCAAACCGTATCAGTGTTATAATGACTCAAACTCAAGAATGTTGTTTAATTCGGAGGGCAAGTTCCAGTATTAGTTCATAGCGAGATTTGAAAGTAACTTGCTAATAATGTGTGATGTCTTACCATTTCCGAACGCCGATTTTGAGTATTTGGAGGAAGACGAAGTTCCTTTAATAGCTTTGACAATTTTCTTGCTATCAACTCCCGTAAGAACATTCCACTGTCCTTTGAGGGTTTCAATCCATTCGGTATTTTTTCGCATGGTTATACATGGTACTTTTAGTAGATATGCTTCCTTTTGTATTCCCCCAGAATCGGTAACGATCTTCAGGGAATTTTGTAACAGCGCTATGAAATCTATATATCCTACTGGAAGTAACGTTTTTACATTAGAACATTCTAAAAGTCTGTTTAAGAGCCCAAACGATTCAAACATCTTTTTAGTCCTAGGATGTATCGGAAATACTATAATACTATCCTTCAGCGCTTCAAATGTTTCAAGGAGTTGAACAAAGAGATATTTTGAATTTGTATTTTCTGCTCTATGCATTGTGAGTAGGAAGTAGGATTTAGATTTCAGATTCAATATATCAAGTATTTTTGATTTTTTACAAATCGAGCTAGTCTTGGATATTATTTCTACTGATAAATCTCCAGTATGATAGATTTTACCTCGTATTCCTTCTTTCTTCAGGTTCTTCATTGCATTAATGGTTGGAGCATATAGATAATCGCTCAAATGATCTGTCAAAATTCTGTTGTTTTCTTCCGGCATCGAAACATCGTAACTACGCAGTCCCGCCTCGATGTGTCCTAATTTAATGTTACATTTATTTGCGCATATTGCTCCAGCCAAGGTCGAATTAGTATCACCATAAACAAGAACAAGATCAATTTGTTTTTCCACCAGTTTGCTTTCTAGACGCTTAACTATTTCTCCTATTTGGAAACAAGAACTTCCCGATCCTACTCCTAGGTGAACATCTGGTTTAGGAAGTGTAAATTCTGTAAAGAAAATATCGGACATTTCATAGTCGTAGTGTTGACCCGTGTGAAAGATAAGATGATCATTTCCTGAACCTTTTAGTGACTTATGAATAGGTCCTAACTTGACAAAATTAGGTCTAGCTCCCACTATTGATGCTATTTTCATTTGTTCAAGATAACAAATTTAAAATATAAATATTCATTTATTTTTAATTTCTATTTTTTACTGTCGACCATTCTATTTTAGATAATCGATTAAGAAATGAAATGCACTAATAAGAATAATAGTTCCTAGGAATTAGTATTCCTTAATCTTAATATTTGCATAATTCTTGTCCTCTGCCTTGTTCTAATAGCTTTCCTGATTTCTGGATCATACATGATATCATATCCGACTTGTTTTGGGTTATATGACAAGTAATGATACAACATTTGGAGTGCGCCAATTCTGCCCATTGGTCGACCAGTAACAAAGCACTGCACAAATCTCCCCAAGACAAATAGTGGATCGTAGCCTAGCGTTCTCATACTAGCCCCAAATTCGTAAAAATGATGATTGGCACCCAATGGTCGGGTATGTGAAAATCTTGCGTTGTCATTGACCACGTTTTTGAACCCATTATATAGCGATATTTGGAGGATCACAGATTCATAGCCCATTTTTTCAGGATAAAGGTCAAGAAATTCTTCGAAGAATGAATTCCTGACGAATCTCCCAGCGCCATGGGGGGTCGAATAACTATTGTCGTCAAAATTGCCAGAGGATATGGCTATTTTTTCATCAGAATCCATTTTTTGCATTATTTTTTCGGCATAAGATGCTTCATAATGGGTATCGTCTGTACTTATCATATGATAGTCAGTTTTTTCCAGACCTTGTTTTCTGGCCAGGCCGATTGCACTATTCCAATTTTTAACTACCCTACCAATATCATATCCCAAATCAGGATTTGAAATCAAATAGACTCTATTATTGCTAGACTTTAATCGTTGCAAAATGCGATTTGTATTGTCTGTTGAGCCATCGTCCACAACTATAATGTATTTTGGTGTGATTGTTTGTTTTAGAAGCGAAATAATTGCATTTTCAATTTCATTTTCGGAATTTCTGCAGGTCACGATTGCAAAATAGCTGCCCACAGGTATAGTGAATAGAATGCATCATAAACATCTTTTGTTACTTTTTAGTCCATGTACTACTCAAAATAAAGTCAGAGTCTTGAAAAATAGATAATTTCTTGACGCTAGTTTCTTTGCACTATTTCTCTTTATTCTTATCCTTCACGTTGTATAACCTCGTTTCTCCTCTAGTAATCCGTAGAAGCGCCTCTCTCATCAGTTTTCTGTCCTCTTCGCTTACTTTACCTTCAATAAGATCAATCACGTACATCCACATGATGGCTCCAACTTTATTTTCCCTAAACAATGCATCTTGTTCTACTTTCCATTGACTTTTCCTGTGCCAGAATCCCAATATTATGCTCAGTGGAACATATGCAAGAATAAACAATATCGCAAATATCCAAATACTATTAAAAATCCCGCCCCAATAGGGCAGTCTGTCAATTAACAATTGATACTGGATTGTAATGAAATTGGCAAAAGTCATTGCAAAAACAAGGTATATACTATGTCCATTACGAAAATCAAGCCAGCGTCTTCTGACCCAATCTGAACTAAACGATGTAAGCATAGGGAACTTAGGGGTTCTCTTTTACAAATACATTGTGTTCGTTCTTTGACTCGAGTCGATAAGCTGGCATATTATGTTAGAGTGCCTTCAATAGCCGGTTCATTTGTTCAAAATCTATTCCAAATCCAAATCGTTTTTCGTCCCTTTTCATATTACGATACATACTCATGAGTAATTTGAAATGCTTTATCGTACTCAGCTTGCCGTCCATCTTCATTCGGACAATCCGATAAACATCGTCATAGTATCCAAATTTTTTCAAAACTCGTTTTTCATAGAGTTTCGCGTCAAACCGTGGATCTTTATTCAAAACTTCAATAAATATATCACAACAAAGAAGAGAAGGGATGATTCCTTCTCCAAGCATAGGAAAGACACACCCTATTGATTCACCGACTCCTATTTTGTTGGTGTAGCTGAAGGGCAGCATTCGCTTAGGAGGAGACAGTCTTATGGGTCTTCCAATTTTTTTCACTACCTTGGCTTGGGGATTTTTTTCAAAGAATTCTGATATCCCAAAATATCTTCTATCGATATCACCGGCTCCTATATAGGCTCGTCCATTTCCTAATGGAAAAAACCAGAAATATCCACGTGCCCCTTTGTATCCTATGACGTAAAACTCCTCAATGCCATCGACATTGTCTACGAGATATTCGTAAGATGGTATAATGAAATCTTCTTGGGATCTTGGAAGAAGAGACCTATGAAGTCCTGTACAATCTACAACATAGTCATACTCTTTAAGAAATTCTGATTCTGTGGTACAATGAACGCCGTATTTTATGTTCAAATTTTTACACAGATCTTGTTCCCAATGGTACTTGTCATACGTGACCAAACCCTTGAGTTCAAGATATTCTGTATTGTTCGCAGGCAGGTCCATTCTCAATTTTTTACCGCGATGAAGTATATAATTTTCAAAGTCTAGCCCTGCATTCTTTGAAAAAATTTCAAGCATATTTTTTGAGGCGCCCCATGCACATACTGGCCAATGCACGTCCTTTTTTGATTCCTCAAAAACTTGGATATGGTGCCCCTCTTCTTGAAGGCGATTTCCAAGGTAGGAGCCTGCAACTCCTGCACCAACGATGGCCAGTTTCACGTTTACCTATGAGATGAAAATTGTTTATATTTCTTGTTGATTTTTTCTTTTCAATTAGAAAATGACTTCTTTAATATGAACAATTTGAGTTCTTAAAAGCATTAGGATAAGATAAGTTAGAAAGCGATATGGATGACTTTCAATATACCGTATTGAGAATAGTTGTGAATCATTGATGACTATTGATAATAGATTAACCTCAGTTCTTTTTTGACTATAAACAGCATGAATTGAGGTATTTCATTGTCCTTAAACGATTCTCCAAATTGGATAATAATTCTAGATGTTTGGTAACTCTCAATATGATAACTTGAGTTCCAATTTGAGCTTGATATCGAGTTTACTAAAAAGTATAGTAAAAGTATACTATTATGAAAGAATTTAATATTTATTGTATCTAGTAGAAGAACTACTTATACTGCAACTTAGTTACAATAGAAAGATGAGTTCGACTTATATAGTTAGTAATGTAGCCCTATTATGGATGCAACAAACAATGTCTTACATATTAGCAACAATATTCGTAGCACTAGCGACTATCAGTGGGATAAATATGCAAAGTTCAATGCAAACAGCACTAGCACAAGACTTACCATTGTCAAGTCCAGCATGCGGTCAAGTAGTTCATGGTAACGTGACATTAACTGCAAATCTCGTCTGCTCAGGAGATGGATTGATTGTTGGAGGCGATAACACAACAATTAACTTGAATGGATACTCAATCAGTGGACCAGGAAATAACAGTTCTAAGGTAGGAGTAGCAGTACCACATTCAAACAGTGTGGTCATACAAGGTTCTGGAGCTATTCGTAATTTCCAGGCAGGAGTTTTAATCACTGGTTCTGAAAATACTAATATCCACAGAGTAACATTTGACGGAAACAAAATTGCTGTCTTCATGACTGGTTCAATTGGAAGTACTGTTGAACAGAACTTTATTGGACCAAATACAATCGGCGTGGCATCTCACTCATCTATAGGAGCTCAGGTACATGCCAATATGATGACAGGTAACGATCTAGCAGGCGTAACGCTTGTCAATACAGACAAATCACAAGTAGATGCCAATTCGATCGGCGGAAGCAGAAATGGTATATTCCTAGATGCCCAAAGCACAAAGAACACAATACTGTATAACAATGTACTGAAGAATGATGTCGACATAAACAATGCAGATGGATTGCCACTCAACATAAACGGAAATGAACTGATAAAGAACAACTGCTTCGTTAGTCAGCCAAGCGGCGGATGTAATCCTCAATAGGAACAAAGTCACGCAGCTGGGTAAAAGAACTACAAACCTCTTTTTTTATTTTAATTAACTCTTAAAAGACGATTCTTTCGGATATTCTTCTATTCAAGTGGCGAAAAGATTTTCAAATTTTATTAATTAAATAGTAATAAATAACTTTAATATTTACTTGTGCAAAATGAATCCAATTACTTTTTTTTCTAACATTTAGTATTGATTTAAGTTATATCAAGCAGCCTAGATATAGATAATATCTGAAGATATTGCTAATACTTTTTTCATGAGGACATATTTCAATTCAGTGAAATTCTGTTTTTCACATAACCGTAACATAATTCCCTGCAGGAAAAAAATTGCTTCAAATAACTCCGAAATAATGTTTGGATTTTTCAATTCAAAAAAATTAAACATGTTTTTTAGATTTCTGAGTTTATGGCTTGTGTTATCTTCTGTTCGGCCCAAGATCCACATTGTGTGAGAAGGTTTGATACCAAATACTGGTGAGTGGCAAAATTCCTCGATCCTATTTGGAATTGAAGTTACTCCAAAGAATTCAGCCATTTTGAGTGAGACATAAATGGCCAATGGATAAAAAGTACCATTGCCCAAAATGTGTAAAACATCCTTGGGAAAATAGACATGACGAAATCTTGAGGAAAGAGCCATTCCGTTCCTGTGCCACTTATCAAAATTCGGAGATATCGACATTCCTGCTAGTTGTAGGCATACGACAACATTTGCCGTAAAAGCAGAATAACTTGTGGCAGCATTTGTCATGACTTTTTCAAGAGAAATAATTTCCTTGCATACTTTGGCCAGTTCACTCTTAGGATTGAATGTAACGGCGACCGTTTTTAGCCCTGCTCCTGATGCACGTTTAGCAACTTCTATGTTCGATCTAGTTCTACCAGAAACTGAAATGAAATAATAAGTCATGTTTTCGATAAATTTTGAATTCATCAAGTCAGCAGGACTATAGCATTTGCATCTATGATTCGACATATATTGTGCAATCAATCCTGCAACAAAAGAATCACCAGATCCAACAAAAATGCAGTTTTCAGAACTTTTTCTGCAAGAAATCTGACCTAAAGAATTTATCTGTTCAAGATAATCGAATTTGATTTTCTCTAATGAATCCATTAGGATATCGATATTCAGATCAGAAAATAAAGCATTACGGAAATGTCCTAACTTCCAGGTGTTTGAACATCAACAATATGCTGTGCCAGACAACAATGTAAGCTTGATGCAAGCCTAACTATCAGTTTTCTGTTAATTTTTGCGATGAAAATCTTAATAAGATATCAAACAAAGATCATATTAATTTCTATGTTGAACTTACAGGATAACAACGTAATAAGGAATAATCAAATTTTAGGTTCTCCTATTCTTTCAATAATCCTACCTACTCAGTATGAAAAGCCTGCATATCAATCGCCAGAAGATATCAAGAAAATAGTACCAAAGGGAATTACATTTGAAATAGTAGTAGCTCATTATAACACAGATACTAGTAGGAATACTAGCGATGAGGTTTCTGAGTCATTAGAAATGCCAGATAAGCGTCATGGGGACGTTGATGACAAATTCAACGCTAATATAGATCACTTTGAAGTAAACGGGAGTTTTATTTTTGCTATTTTGAAAGGAATGCAATTATCAACAGGACAATTTATTCTTGTTATTGATGCAGATTTTCCCTATCCCAAAATAATTATGAGTAGATTGATTGCTGAATTGATAAACAATCCTAATTCCATCATAGTTGCATCACGATATATTGAAGGTGCATCTTTGCAGAATTTGCCCTTTTTACGTCGCATGATTAGTAAAGGAGCAAGAACAATAGCAAGACACGGATTGAGTATAACAGATGTTCAGGACCCTCTGTCTCGATGTTTTGCATTACCTCGACAACTTGTTAAAAATGTAGAGATAGAAGGTAAGGGAAATCAGCTTCTGCTTGAAATACTTGTAAAGGTTAGAAGTAATAGTAGCAATTCTGTTGTTATCACAGAAATACCATTTCAACAAAGGTTCGTGCACAAATTTAGAAAATTAGAACTAAATCAAATTTCAGACTATCTACGTGCAATATGGAGTCTGTACCGCCACAACAAGAATTCCAAGGCACGATCTGAAAGGGTCATTGAGGAACAACAGAAACATAGATCAATACCTTTTCTATCCAAGACTGCCAGATTCTTTACGGTCGGTGCAAGTGGACTTGCATTGAACTATATTGTTTCTTTTCTGCTCTCAAATGTGGTTTCAAATCTGTGGTATATTCAGGCTGCTGGAATTGGTATAGTAATGTCAGTTCACACCAATTTTTTATTAAACAAGATATGGACATTTGAGGATAGAAATTTTACACTGCGACATTTGATAAGACAATATTTTTCCTTCCTTGCATTGTGTGCTTTTGGCGCCATGATTCAGCTGTCATTAACATATATTTTCTTTGAGCATTGGCATATCCACTACGCAGTTTCCCTGATGATGGCTGTTTGTATTGCATCAATGAGCAACTTTTTGCTTAACAAAAGAATAACATTTGGTGAAAAAATCTGGGAATAACTTTTAGATCAGTGTGATGCTGATGATTACGAAATATCTCATTTGTAATTTCATATTGTTTCGAAATTCATATAATATAGAGAATCGTTCAATATTACATGAATCTAAATAAAATGACTCTTGCATATGGTGCTTTGTCTGTGTTTGCATTGTTTTTGATTTGCGTTTCAGAAAATTCACTATATAACACTAGTGTACATGCTCAAATTGTAGTCAATAATACGAATACTGATGACGCCAATTTGTCGCAACCTGGAAATGTTACTGCATCTAATACCACTGCCATCCCCTATGTTTTGAACGTAACAAATAGCTCGAACACAACCACACAGGCTGTTGACCAGGTTATACAGGCAGTTAGCGGAGGTCAATCTACATCTTTGCAGGAAGTGCTGGATGCGGCTGGCAATGGCAAGAATTCTTCTTCTTCACTTGAGCAGGTCATAGATGCAGCAAGTAGTGTGTTAAACAATCAAAGCGCAAATCAAAGCACTATTAATATGACCAATACTACCCATTAATACCGCTTCAAGTACTCCTTGACGATCTCAAATTTTCCGATTTTTTGAGTATTTCCTTAGATCACTACGATTCGTGCTTCTCCCTTACTCTGTATCTTACGTACTTATCTTCCATAGAAAACTTTGGCGGATGTGGATCAAGAGTTGAATTATTACAACTTGCACATTTTTCATCAAGAGTGTAGATCTTGCAATGCCCACACTTACGTAGCATGTGCTTCATATCGACATCATCGCTTATTCTTTTTAGAATCTTCTCGAATAAAATTAAATAATCCTACCTTCTTACCTACGGAGTTCGAAATTTTTTCCACTGCATTATTCAATACTTTTTCAGCGATCTTGTAATTCTCTGCTTTTGCGATTATCCGATATCTAGGAGCAGCGATGTACGAAATCTCGATTGAAGTGTTATTTTTGTCCAGTTCTGCCGAGGACAGGACATTTTTTATCATCTCAACTCCATGGGGTTCATTAATGTTGAGTTCAATCACACCTCGAATCTCTACACTTGGAATCTGGATCTTCTTACTTTCGTCAGCAATCGCAGATCTTACTTCCTCCGAAATGTCAAGCGATTTTATAGAATCAATGCCTTTGAATGCTACCGCCTCAAACATGTCATAAAGATAATCAAATTTTTGCAAGACAAGATCTTGTAGTTCAATAATTTTCTCATCGCTCATATTCGTTTTAGTCTTGATCATGTGCATGAAGGCTGATGCCTTTTCACTCTTCTTCACTTCAATGAGTTTTGATTTACGTTCTTCCCGTGATACCTGTTTTAGAGAAAGGTCTACCTCTACCCTTGACTTGTCTACCCTAATAACTTTCAGAACGGTCTTTTGTTTTGGTCTCACATATCTTTCGATGTTTCTAATCCACCCGGTTGCAATTTCAGAGACGTGCAGAAACGCAGTCAAATCTTGATATTCGTCTAAAGCCACGTAAGCTCCATGACCCGTCACTTCCTTTACTGTTGCAATAACTAAATCTCCTGCCTCAGGAAGTTGTTTGATATCAGTGACCATTTAGAAAATACGCACCTTGTTACTATACTTTAAGTTTGCTTATAATAGGATTTTTTTCAAAAGTCAATGCCTTTTTTTGCTCTTATTCCCTTTTTGTACGGATGTTTTATTTCCCTCATTTCAGTGACCAAGTCTGCCAATGAGATTATCTCTTCACATGCATGATTTCCAGTCAGAATTAGCGATACCTTTTTTGGACGTTTATGAATAATATTCATGACATCTTCTAATTTTAGTACCCCAAGATTAACAGCATAGTTAATTTCATCCAAAATTATAACATCAAACAAGCCACGTGAAATTTTTTGCTCTACTATATTCAATGCAGTTCTTGCTGCCTTTACATGTTCTCCAAAAGCATGATCATCATCAATAATGCCGATAAATCCCTTACCTGCAACTATTAGTTCAAAATCTGGTTCTAGTTTTTTTAAACTATTGAGCTCACCATAATGCCATTCGCCTTTGATGAATTGAACCATACAAACTTTAAGTCCATGACCAATTGCTCTTAACGCAACGCCAAGTGCAGCTGTAGTCTTACCTTTCCCATTTCCAGTATATACTATAACCATTCCATCTTGTGATGAGCCTTCTTTATCCATTCATAACCACCGCAACGAAATCTAATAGCATTGTAATACTTAGACATTCTGAAAAATCGAGTTAAGTAGTTGTTTTTGATCTATGATATCAATCTATTGACCAAAAAATCATAAATTGGAACTACAATAATTACTCCTCATGAATAAGGTCACTTTTACGGATGCTGAAATCAAATTTCTTTACTCTAATGAAATCTGTAGAATCGCGACATGCAACAATGATCTGCCACACGTAACTCCTGTCTCATATATTTTTAGTGAGGGTAAATTCTACTTTGCTACAGACTACAATACTCTAAAGTACAACAACTTGAAAAAAAACAATAGAATATCCATAGTTGTGGACACAACCGAAAATAACAAAAACACCGCAATAGTCACACGAGGAATAACCACAATCATTCACAAGGGCAGAAAATTTGAAATCTTGTACAACATGTTTCATGATAAATTTGACTGGGTGAAAAAAGATCCATGGAAACAAGGAGAAGCTCCATTTATAGAAGTAATGCCTAAGGATAAGGTTTGTTGGGGTTTCTGATTCGAAATATAATTTGGTAATGATTCGATCTTGATTTACGAAAAGATGGAAAATTGTATTGGTGAAATATGTAAATACTTGTTTCCTATTAAAGATGAGCGTTATGTGGGGAATGGAAGTAAGATTGCAATATGTACCCTTTCCAGTATCAGACTATTAAGGGAAATTTCGAATGATACTAAATTGATGAATGAGTTGGCCATAGTTGGAAGACTGCTATCTGAGAATAAAGGAATCGATGAAATTATCAATTATTGCAATGGAAATAGGCAGTTGGAACATCTAGTCATATGTGGTAGAGATAGTCGTGGTCACAGAGCTGGTGAGTCATTAATTGCTCTCTCTAGGAACGGAATTACGAAGGATGGAATAATAATCAATTCAAGTAGTCCAAGGCCTCAATTGCGTTCATCCTATCAAGAAGTAGAATTATTTAGAAAGCGCATTACTATTCATAATTTGATAGAGGAGACTCATCTGAAAAGGGTGAGATCTTTTGTGGACGAATTAATTCAATAATTCATTTTTTTTCTTTTCTTGTTTATCTTGTTCTTTTTTGAATAATACTTTACCACATCATCAGCATTCATTCCTAATTCGATAGTTGCTTGAAGTACAAAATGCCATATATCTATCAATTCTTCTTTTGCCTCTTCAATGTCAAATTCAGTAGGGTTCTTCCACCATTTCCAATTAGTTAATCTTTGAAGTTCAATGGCTTCATGTGTGATTGCAGTGCAAAGAAATGAAATTTTCGCTTCGGTTTTTGATGGGTATCTTGAAGATGCCAACACAGTTGCTAGATTTCTTTGCATTTCAATTAATTTTTGTAATTTATCCACTTACCATTCATAAAAATTCTTGAATATAGATTTTGACCTTCCGTGAAGATGGAATGGAGTCGTGCTTCCTATCGTTTAAAGATATGGAAGATCTCCATTTGCATCTTTTTATGTAATAACGTAGAAAAAATCTTAATAAATGTTTCTCCCAATATAATTATAGAGAAGAAATTGGAACATTTTAGTGATTAATTATGTAATTTTCTTCAAGATAATATAAGTATTCAAAATAGAAATGTAATTCTTGTGAAATCAGTCCTATGGTATTGGGTCAAATGTCATCACTTACGCAGAAATTCAAAGATCTTTTTCATTGTCCCAATGATACATTTGTATTATTGAAAAAATTATTGGCAATCATACAATCCATCAGGCCCCACCAAAAAATAAGATTTTGTGGACGTCACCGGTTTCAGTAATCCAGCAGAGTATCTTGGTAAATTATTCCTTACGGCCTTCAGTTCCAAAGTCACATGTGTGTAATTGGAAATTATGCTATTCAATAATTCGTTAAATGAAGTTATTCTTTTTTCAAAAATGTCCTCAGATCTTTTATTTTCTCTTTTTGAAGAATTTGAATTTGTGATTACAATTGCAATATCGTTTTCCATTGCGCAGATAGCAAGATCGTGCAAATGTTTTCTTAGTCGGAATTGTGTTGATAGTGACTTTTTGCTTTCGTTCAAAAATAAATAACTAAAATTATCAATAATTATAAGCATAGGATGTAGTCGCAGAGCATAATTTACTAGAACCATTTGAACATTTGTTGACATCAACCGGATGCTTCTAATTTGATGAAGAATGTAGTCTGATTCTTGTTTTTTCTTGATAAATGAAATAATTTTCTCCGGTCTAAAAAATCCTTGTGTGTCTCCAAATATTATCGCTGAATCTTTGTGATGTATTGCAGCATTCACACATAGAGAGTAGGACAAACCAGATCGTGCATATCTGGAATCAGATAAGATGTTCGTAACTAAACCAGTTCTAATTCCGCCTCCAAGTATGCCATCAATTGCATCTGACCCTGTTGTAATTTTAGTCATAAAATTAAACTCTACAATTATTTATATACAAAGTGAGACGGTCTGGGAGAAACTTTTTATTGTCGATCTTATTTTTTGAAAACAAAAGTGAAAACCTAATATGTCATCATCTCCACAGCAACCAAAAAGACCGCTAACAATTTTGCAGCGTTCATTAAATATGAAAGTATCTGTCAGGCTTAAAAATGAGCTGGAGTACAGAGGCCGAATGAATAATGTAGATTCATACATGAATTTAATTTTGTTGGATGCAGAAGAATTTAATGGCGCAAATCCCGTTGCAAATTATGGGAAAGTAGTTATTCGCGGAAACAATGTATTATTCATTAAAATAGAAAAGGATCTCTAAAAAAATAGAGATACTCATGGGATTTGGCGTGACCAAAAATGGCAAGACGTTATCTTTTTACTTCTGAAAGCGTGACTGAAGGTCATCCAGATAAGATATGTGATCAGGTATCAGATTCAATTCTTGATGAAATAATATCCCAAGATCCAGATGCGAGAGTTGCAGTTGAAGCTATGACCACAACTGGCATCGTATTTGTAGCTGGAGAAGTGACTTCCAATGCAAGAATTGACGCTCAAGATGTTGTTAGAAAGACTTTGAAGAATATAGGATATGATGGATTGAAATATGGTTTTGATGGAAACAGCTGCTCTGTTCTAACTTCCATCCACGAACAGAGTCCTGATATATCTATGGGTGTTTCTAAAAATGAGAATGGTGTACAAGGAGCGGGTGATCAAGGATTAATGTTTGGATATGCAACAAATGAAACACCTGAATTTATGCCACTGCCCATTACATTGGCGCATAAACTAACCATGAAGTTGGCTACTGTGAGAAAAGAAAGAACCCTGGATTGGATGGGACCAGATGGGAAATCTCAGGTTTCTGTTATTTATGAAGGTTCAATTCCAAAGAAAATTGACACGGTGGTTGTTTCTACCCAGCATACTGAAGACATTACAATATCTCAAGTTAGGGAAGAAGTTATTTCAAAAGTGATAAAACCAGTTTGTGAAGATCTAATAAATGATTCAACAAAATTTTTAGTAAATCCAACTGGCAGGTTTGTCATAGGAGGTCCTGTCGGTGATACCGGATTAACTGGGAGAAAGATAATTGCGGATACTTATGGAGGTATGGGCAGACATGGAGGAGGTGCCTTTTCGGGCAAGGATCCATCCAAGGTAGATAGATCTGCATGTTACATGGCAAGATACGTTGCAAAGAACATTGTAGCAGCTGGTTTGGCCTCAAAATGCGAAGTTCAACTTGCATACGCCATAGGAGTAGCTGAACCTGTTTCAATCATGGTTGACACTTTTAATACTGGAAAAGTTGATGAAGAAAAGATTGAATCACAGGTGAGAGAAATTTTTGATACTACACCTTTAGGGATAATAGAAACGTTACATCTTAAAAGACCGATTTATAGGAAGACTGCTGCATATGGACATTTTGGAAGGAATGAACCTGACTTTACCTGGGAGAAAACCGACAAGTCAAGTTCATTTAGAATCTAAGTTCGCTTGCATGTGTTGCGTTCTAAGTTTTTGAGGCATTTCGCTTTACATTGCCAATTATTTTATGTGAATCTTTTTCAATACCAAATTTCTTTGAGAAGTATTTTGTAATATTTTGTATATCTCTTGTCAGGACAGCGTCGGCATTGATAGCATCAATTTTAACGGCTTGGGGCCAATCCAAGATAGAGACATTATCATCATCTACGAGTATGTTGTACTCATTAAGATCGCCATTTATGTATCCTTTGTGATATGCAATTGTAATGTTGTCGATTATCCGGTCAAAGACTAGTTCTGGGTCATTGAGATTTTCAGTATCAGATAATCTATTCCCATAAATAGCATCCATAACAATGCAGTGGAATGACCTGCACAGGGGATTAGGAAAAGAATTACTCGAATCTTTAAGATTCGTCAATATATCATATTCTTTCTTGGCCGTATCAATATTCAAAAGTAACCAACTATTAATAGCCGTGTTCACATCTCGTTTTCTCTTTATTTGCTTGAAACTAGATCTTCCAAGTCGGAACATCTTTAAGACACGATTCTGATCTGACGAATCCCGAGCTAGATAAACTTCCGCTTCTTTTCCGATACCTACTTGAGGTCCAAGTGCTGTTATTATATTCTTGTTTGAAAGAATTTTTAGTACGTAAATATCTAAACCTGTTACCAACAACGTATATCCCAAGTTGCTTTTACTTATCAATCCAAACTTGACAAGCCGTTCCAGATGATGTTCAATCAAGCCTTGTCCTAGGCTTGAATATTGACTAAGAGTGGTAAGATTCAAAACTTGACGATTTTTCAAAGACGAAGCAAATACCTTTAAGATTTTAAAATCACTCTTATTTAATAATGAAACTAGGTGACCTGCCTTTGAAAAAGAAGACAACTGAAAGCATCTACCGATAATATTTAATTAAAAGGTTATCATGTAATGCGAATAATGTTATCTTATGGATAACAATTAAAATATCCAACCAACCAATCTAGGATCGTTGTCTCTTGATGGAAAAGTGAGTATTGTAACTGGTGGAGCTGGAGGACTGGGATTAGAAATTGCAAAGGAATTAGCAAGAAATGGATCAGTTGTTATCATTACTTCTAGAAAGAGACCAAAGCTGGAGATCGGCTGTAATATGATAGGTAAGAATTGTTATGGATTCGAACTGGATGTTAGCAAACCGAAAAGCGTAGCCCAATTTTTTAAACATATTTCAAAAGATTTCGATACGATTGACATATTGGTAAATAATGCCGGATTTCCATTTGAAAGAGATATTTGGTTTAAGAAGGTACATGACATTACTGACAAGCAATTGCTGAATATTCTTCAAGTTGATCTGATCGGCTCATTCCGAATTTCCAAGGAAATTTTGAAAATCATGATGAAGAAAAGTAAGGGAGTAATCATTAATATCGCGTCAACTCCTGCAATTTCAGGACATTCATACGGTTCGCCTTACACAATAGCAAAGGCGGGATTGATTGGCCTAACTAAGCATATCGCACTAGAATATGGTCAATATAACATCAGATCATATTCAATTGCCTTGGGAGACGTAGATACGCAAGCGATGCGCAAATCTCTTTCAAAAAGTGAATTACAAAAAGCAAGAAATGAAAATACCTTGAAAAGATTGGGTAGACCTGAAGAAATTGCAAAAAGTATTGCTTCAATTGCAGGAGAAAATTTTACCTTCTCTACTGGAAATACTCTTATTATTGACGGAGGTAAATTAGTTATTTAAAGAGAGAAAATGTATGTTCCAAAGCACAGATGATATCAAAGAAAATGATCTACCTGTTGGTAAAAGAAAATCGCTTCGAACCGGATATACAACCGGTACCTGTGCCGCAGCTGCAACTAAGGCCGCACTTTCAGCTCTACTTAACAATAAAAAACTATTAAAAGTAAACGTTTCTCTACCAAAAGATAAACAAATAACAATAGACATCTCCTGGACAAATCAAGATAATGATAAATCGGTTACGGCTGCAGTCATTAAGGACGGGGGTGATGACCCGGATGTTACCAATGGAGCCGAAATTTGTTCAACAGTATCACTATTGGAATCGACGGACAAGATAGTTATTGATGGTGGAATTGGTGTAGGTAGAGTTACTAAACCGGGACTGGGACTGGAAATTGGTAAGGCTGCTATCAATCCCACTCCATTAAAAATGATTTATCGTGCAGTTGAAGAAATATTAAATCAACAAGACAAGAAGGCCTATGGATTATCGATAATTATAAGTGTACCAAAAGGACAGGAAATTGCCAAGAAAACCGATAATCCCAGATTAGGTATACTCGGAGGTATATCAATTTTAGGAACAACTGGAATAGTAATACCATACTCTACTGCATCCTTTGCAGCTTCAATTCGGCAGAGCATTGACGTATCTAGAGCGATGGGTTCTGATTCTGTTATTCTAACTACTGGAGGAAGGAGTGAAGACTTTGCGCGTGCAATTTACGGAACCGCAATAGATGATCATGCTTACATTCAAATTGGAGACTTTATCGGATTCGGAATCAAGCAGTGTGCTATCAAGCAAATAAAGAACGCATACGTAGTAGGCTTTATTGGTAAACTAACAAAAATGGCTATGGGGATAAAGCAAACACATGTAAAGGGTTCTCATGTCGATATGAATTTTCTGGCGGATTTAGCTGGTAAGTGTGGCGCTAATAGTGAGCTTGTAACGCAGATAAAGGAAGCAAATACTGCGCGACATGTTAGCGAATTGATTGATAAGTCCGGATTGAACTCTTTTTATGACAATCTGTGTAAAGAGGTCTACGTACATTTGACCAAATACTCACAATCTCAATTAAAGATAAGAATCACTTTACTAGATTTCGATGGCAAGATAATTGGCAATTATCCCAAAGACGAAAAGTAACAACTTTGAATTTTTTCTAAATTCCTTCTAGTAAGCCATCTTTTTGGAGCTTTTCAGCATGAGCTGAAATATATCTCCAGACAATGTCCGCTTTGTCTGTTTGAAAGTCCCACGGTGCTATTAGCACTAGATCATGTTCTCTGATCCACATACGTCTCTTTATCTTTCCTCTAATTCTACATGTTCTGACTTTGCCATCCGTACATTTCACAATGATGTTATCTCCACCAACTAATTTTATGACACGCCCAAGAAGTTCGCCTTGTTGAGGCATAACTAATTCCTTAAGATCAGATTCGCTTAGTACCTTTCTTTTACCTAATTTAAAAACCTCTGTTAAAATTCCTTCTAAGCAGAATAAAAACCTAGTGATTCATCTCAATAGTTAACAATGAAGATCTGTTTTAATTATTTTGTAAATCAAATTGTGTCAACCATTACATCACGCTTGCTGTAAATTCCCTGGATAGCTTGTCAATATCTATCTTATTTCAAGATGCCCATACTAACGAGACAATTTCAGGTTATTAAATTCTCCAAATAATTTCAATATTCCAGTATAGTCTAATTCTGAGTAACCCTTATTGGATGCAATGCGGAAGTATTGTTCGGCCTGTGACGCAAAAGAAAGAGTGATCCCATTTTGTCTTGCGCAATCATTAAGCAACTGTATGTCTTTAAGCATATTTTTCAAGAAGAATTTTGGTTCAAAATTATTCTTTACCATTTTCGGTCCTTTTATTTCGCTCAGACCTGTTCTAAAATAGGTTGAATTTAGAATTTCAAGAAATATCGCGGGATCAATTCTTGATTTTTTTACAAATACTATCGATTCTGCCAAAGAGATCGCTATTAATGCAATGTTGAGATTTAGTGCAAGTTTAATAAAATTAGCCGCACCATCTTTAATTCCCAAATTAAATATTTTCTTGCTATAGCTTGTCAGAATTCTTTTAGACTTTTCAATAGATTTCTTATTACCAGAAACAATAGATATTACATCCCCCTTCATCGTGGGATCTGGACCTCCCATTATAGGAGCTTGAATTATTGAGTAACCTTTTTTTTTCATGAGATTGGCACAATAAATGGAATCTTCTGGCAATACCGTACTGGTGTCAACGACTATTAATTTCCTATTCTTACTATCCACCAGTCCATTTTTACCAAACAGAATTTCTTTCACCGCAATACCATCTGTGACACTTATGATCACATAGTCGCATTTTCTGCCAAGATCTGAAGGATACTCAGTTTGAATGGCCCCTTTTTTTACAAGCGCCATGGCCCTTTCCTTAGTCCTATTATACAAAAATGTTCGAAAACCTCTCTCTATCAATCTGTGGGCTATTGCTGACCCCATTAGTCCAGTTCCAACTACACCAATGTTCATATAATCATCTCCTAGCTCTCGAGATTTAAGATTTTTCAATATTCTAACACGTTTGTTGCACATGAATAATACTGATATACTGATATCATTCAATCAAAATAGCATGGCCTTGTAAATCCTATAATTGGTAACATATATTTGATGAACTTGGATATTGTGAAATGATATAGTTCTTTACGTATATTAAAAAGCCTCAGGTTGACCTCCATTGAACTCACATTAAAGACAATTGGTATTTGTTAGGAATCTAGCCGTGCATATGAATATTAATTGCTTTATTGAATAATTAGCTAGTAATATGAATAATACTGTTGTAACTGTCAATCCAGCAAATGAGCGGGTGATTCATGAATATGAAAATATGACAAATGAACAAGTTACCAAGATTGTGGATAACTCGAGAACGGCATTTAGAGAATGGAAAGGTGATATTCGCAAAAGATCAATGATACTGCTCCGATTGGCTGAACAATTGCGAAAAGACAAAGAAAGTTTAGCTAAAATAGCATCAGAAGAGATGGGAAAACCCATCAAGGAATCTCGTTCAGAGATAGAAAAATGCGCGTGGGCTGTAGAATTTTACTCATACAACGGAGACATTCTTCTTAATAACGAATCATTGAACAGCGATGCCAATAAGACAATGATAACGTTTCAACCGCTGGGCGTTGTTGCAAGTATTATGCCGTGGAATTTTCCATATTGGCAAGCGTTACGCTTTGCAGCGCCATCTTTAATGGCGGGAAACACAATTGTATTGAAGCCTGCCAGTGCAACAATGCAGTGCGGAGTGGAGATTGAAAAAACGATTTCAAAAAGTGGGGCTGCTGATGGTGTATTTAGTACTATTATTGGTAATTCAAAGATTGCAGAAATGCTCATTGATTCAAACATTGATGGTGTTACATTTACAGGAAGTATTGAAATCGGGGCCAAAGTAGCTCAACGTGCAACGTCGCGACTGAAAAAATGTGTCTTGGAGTTAGGCGGAAGTGATCCCTTCATTGTTCTGGACGATGCGGATATCGAGAAAGCCTCATCAGGTGCAATAAAAGGTAGGTTTCTAAATTGTGGTCAAAGCTGCGTCGCCTCAAAAAGATTCATTGTCTCAAAGAAAATTGCAAATGAATTCATAGAATCATTCGTTCAAAAAGCAGAAAAACTGAATGTCGGAGATCCAATGTCAGACAGCACCGATATCGGACCACTTTCCAGCGTAAAGAGTCTGGATAATATAGATTCAATGGTAAAAGATGCAGTAAGCCTTGGTGGAGAGGTATTAACCGGAGGCCACAGAATTGGAAGTGTAGGTGCTTTTTACAAACCCACAGTAATAAAAAATGTTAACCCACAAATGAGAGTGTCACGAGAAGAAACTTTTGGGCCCGTAGCACCAATAATGGTTGTTGAAGATGAGACCGAAGCAATACGAGTAGCAAACAATTCGGATTTCGGACTTGGTGGAAGTATCTGGACACGTGATTTAGACAAGGCGCAGAAACTATCAAGTGAACTTGAATGTGGCATCGTTACGGTAAACAATATGGTTGCCTCAGATCCGAGGGTTCCTTTTGGCGGTATCAAACATAGTGGCTTTGGAAGGGAATTATCCAGATATGGAATGTTGGAATTTGTAAATGTCAAGTCAGTGAGGTTCTATGATAAACTGGTCTATGAGCATCACGTAGAATGACAATGTTGACCTTCCTCTAAATCGGCTCATATTCTCATATAAATTTGCAAGATTCTTTTCGAGTGTGAGGAGATGGATTTTGCTCGAATGGAAAGTGCCGAGAGTAGATTTGATTTATTGATATATTTTTATGAACGTCCTAGTTTATTTTGAACATTCTATTTTTTGACAGAATACTTTAATGTAATCTATGAATACTTTAGGAGAAATGACAGAATATCCAGAACTTGGACTTGCAGGAATGTACAGAATCATAAAGAAATCTGGAGGAGAAAGAGTTAGCGAAGAGGCAGCAGATCAACTAAGAATAATACTCGAAATGGTCGCCACTAAGATTTCAGATCAAGCTGTGGCCTTAGCTTCACATGCTGGGAGAAAGACCATCAAAGCAGAAGACATACAACTAGCAGAAAAGAATTTGCTAAACTTAATACATTAGTTAGTGGGAAATATCATATTCGCTTGATTTTGTCATGTCCGAAGATATTCTAATTGTAGCTTTAACAGGTATGCCCGGAGCGGGAAAAACAACCGTTGCAAACTATTTAGCTCAGAAAGGTATTCCGCTGTTGATTATGGGTGATGTGGTGAGAGAGGCTGCTCAAAATGATGGATTGGAACCTACCAGTGATAACCTTTCTAAATTAATGTTAAAACTGAGGGATAAAAATGGGCCTGAAGCAATTGCGTATTTGGTAGCGAATAAAATCAAGACTATGAAACAAGAAAACAAAGAGTTTGAGGTGGTGATTGTAGATGGAATTAGAAGTATGGCAGAGATTCAAGTTCTTAGACGGGTCGGTAATGTCAAATTGTTAGCGATACATGGTTCAACTCTCACAAGATATTCACATATTAGGGAAAGGGCTCGCTCAGACGTACCATCTAATATAGGCGAGTTCGACAAACGCGACAAGGTCGAGATGGGAGTGGGAATAAGCGATGCCATTGCCTTAGCAGATGAAACTATATCAAATAACGACATTTCAATATCAGAGTTATGCGATGTTAGTTTTCGAATAGTACAGAAATGGATGGATGAAAACAAGTTCGAATAACTTTATGGTGATGATAATAGTTGTGGAAAACAAATGATCTTCAGGATGAGAATGTTGAATTAAAGGCAGAAACTGTTCTTAATGCATCCGAAGATCCTGAAAAAGTGAAAAAATGTCTATTAAATGTGGCAAATGGATGCATTCCTACGGTAACAGATGGACATGTGGAAGCTACCTGCAAAGGAATTATGTCGTTACACCACATTCGAGTTGGCGTGAGATCAAAATCCTCCGTAGGTGTTCTTAGAAAACTCTTAGATTGGAATAGAACAGGTAATGTTACATGGTTCTATTTGAATAAGCAGGCAGCATATGGAGGAGTGATTTCACTTGTTGAACATTACGAGGAGTCACCCCTGGGTCCCATAAAGATCACAGTTACTAGCAATGATCTTGACAAGATAATAGAATGGCTACTATCAAACAGAGAATAATTCACTTTTTCATGTTCAGAGTAATTTCATATTTCTTAGCCTCACATTTAATAGATACCAAATATGGAAACTATGCCTGAGTAAAAGAAAAAAATGACTTCATTTTTGTAAGCATGTTACATGCTTAATCGTTCTTCATAATATAGCTTCCAAAGTAGTCTGCTTCAATTTTCATTATTTCATCTCTATTTTCCGCAAAAGAATAATCTTCTAATGCATCATGATTTAATTCTAGAAATGTATGTCCCCATTTGAACTTGTCAAGCAAACTTGAAGCAAACTTCTTTTCTCCCAGAACATAATAACATGCGGATAGAGATTCAACGCTTGATAATCTGCCAAGTCTAGCATAATTAATTGGATTTCCTGCTAACACTGCGGGAATTTTTCTTGGAATGCCTCTCCTCAAAAATTTATGATTTGTCAACACATTATCTGCCTTGTTCCACGAGCAGTCAATCACACATATAGAATCTATCAAATTTTTATCAGATTTACAGACTATCTCATTAGCAAAGGGATTCAACACAAGCATATTATTCCGTATAGAATTTGTGGGCAAAATTGCGCCAAATCTAATCAATTTTAATGCACTACATTTCTTTGGATCATCTTGATTTAGCAAAAGCGCAAATGGTCTTATCAACTATGATTAATTCATGTAACGCAATTATGAATAAAACAGTTTCGAGGTGTCTGGTGATGGCTGTCATATATAATATGACACAAGAATCGTAACATTAAAAATCATGAAATTTGGAGTATCAGTATTGTCACAGATAAACAAAATTACAGTTTTAGGATCAGGAATAATGGGTCATGGTATAGCTCAGATTTCTGCAATGAATGGATATGATGTAGTATTAAGAGACATTGAAGAAAAATTCTTGGACAATGCGATGAGTAAGATAAGATGGTCACTTGATAAGATGGTAGAAAAAAACAAGATAAACAAACAAGAATCGGACAAAATTCATGGTAGAATAAGACCAGTGGTTGATCTGAAAGAGGCATTACAAGATACTGATTTGCTTATCGAAGCTGTTCCTGAAGATCTTAAACTAAAGAAAAAAGTTTATTCTGAGGTAGATCAATTTGCCCAAGAAAAAACAATCTATTCGTCTAACACAAGCACTTTACCAATAAGTGAAATATCCCAATTAACTAATAGACCTTCTAGATTCATAGGATTGCATTTTTTTAATCCGCCACAATTGATGAAATTAGTTGAAGTTATTCCAGGCGTAAATACAGACAAATCTACTGTGGATCTTGGAATAGATTTTGTAAAATCATTATCAAAGGTTCCTATTGTTTGTAACAAAGACGTTCCTGGCTTTATAGTAAATAGAATATTCATACCACTAGTTCATGAGGCCGCATACAGCCTAGAAAATGACGGTAAAACTATGACCGAAATTGATTCAGCGGTGAAATATAAACTGTTCCTTCCAATGGGCATTTTTGAATTGGCTGATTATACTGGACTTGATGTTGTACACAAAGCTACAATTGAAATGTATTCTCGTGATAAAAAAGTAGTAAACCCACATCCTAAAATAGAACAATTGTTTTCATCAGGGAAATTGGGAAAGAAATCAGGAGAAGGTTTCTATTCCTATGTTGATGAGAACTATGAAAGGGTTCCATTATCTGAAGAGGAAGCAAGACGTTATGATCCAATAAGGATCCTATCAGTTGCGATCAATAATGCTGCATGGTTGATTTCAAATGGAGTTTGTACAAGAGAGGACGTTGAGTTGGCATTGAAAATAGGAATGGGTCTTAAAAGAGAGCTATTTGAAATTGGTAGAGAAAATGGATTTAAAAAAATAGTTTCTACTTTAAGTGAGCTGCAAGAAAAAAATGGATCATTTTATACTCCTGATCCATACCTAAAGACTATTTCAAGCTAGATCTATTCATATTTCCATTTTTGGCGTCGTAACTACGATTCTTCTTGTGACGCAAAATAGTCGGATATTATTTTAACTGCGCTTTGAGCATCTTGAGAAGTTTGTATGAATACTCTTTTTCTGTCATCAAGATATCTTCCGCCAAAGTTTTCAGCAGTTCCTCCACTACTTGGTATTGTTACCAAAATCTTTTTTAACATATATCCAACGCACAGCTCTATCAGGGTACCAACACCACCACCCACGGCGATAATTCCATCCGCAGACGTCGCCACGACAAAATCTCTGGCATATCCTATTCCGGTTGCAATAACGACGTCACAAAACTCGTTGGCAAATTTAGCTTCTTCTTGAGGAATAATTCCGACGGTCAAACCTCCATTTTCTTTTGCTCCTCTGCACGCGTTTTCCATAACGCCGCCTAGACCCCCACAAATTAGCACAGCATTTGCCTTTGCGATCTGTGTACCAACTTGATATGCTATTTTATTTGTTTTATCACTGGATTTGTCCTGATTGTATCCAATGACCGCAATTTGGAGCCTTCTCATGTTTTTCATGATAATTTAATTCTCGTATTTATTATAATGTTAGTTTGCGCAAATTCTACCTTAATATTTCCTCATCAACCAGGCATCATAATGCTTCATTGATTTCCCATCATCATTCATCAAGTTAAGGTCTAGAATGTCAGAAAATGCTAACTTTGGGTGAAGGATAATATGTGCGCAATAGGACACTCAGATGAATGAAATACAGAATCAAGGACCCTAATTTAGCTGAAGATGGAAAGAAAAAGATTGATTGGGCAGAAGTTCATATGCCAGTATTATCTAATCTTAAAAAAAAATTTAAACTCAACAGTCCTTTAAATGGCGTTAGGGTTGCCGGATGTCTACATGTTACGAAGGAAACGGGTGTTCTAATTCGTACACTACGTGATTTGGGTGCAGAATTAGCTTGGTGTGGTTGCAATCCTTTGAGTACGCAAGATGATGTCGCTGCCGCACTCGTTGAAGAAGAAATATCAATATTTGCAAGTAGAGGTGTTTCAAATGAACAGTACTATGATGATATCCATGCAACCATGGCAATTAATCCTAATGTAACAATTGATGACGGAGCGGATCTCACTGTTGAAATGCATAATTCAAGTAGGAATATTAGTCAAATCTATGGGGGGACAGAAGAAACCACCACAGGAGTGGTGAGATTACGAGCTATGGAAAAAAATGGTAAACTGAAATATCCAATAATGGCCGTAAATGATGCAGAAACAAAACATGATTTTGACAATGTTTATGGTACAGGTCAATCGGCCCTAGATGGAGTTATTAGAGCAACTAATATCTTGATTTCAGGAAAAAATGTGGTCGTTTCTGGATATGGGCATGTGGGAAAAGGAGTTGCTAGAAGAGCAGCCGGTCTTGGAGCTAATGTCATAATAACTGAAATTGATCCAATCGCAGCGCTAAAAGCTAAGCTTGATGGTTATTCGGTCTTGCCAATGGTTACTGCAGCGACGACTGGCGATCTCTTTGTTACTACAACTGGATGTAAGGATGTAATAAGAGAGGAACACATACTGCGAATGAAAGACGGAAGCATTCTAGCCAATGCAGGACATTTCAACGTTGAGATCTCTGTTGATGCCCTCAAATCCAAATCAAAGTCGGTAAAACAAATCAATGAAAACACAACAGAATATGAACTTGAGAAGGGAAATAAAGTATATCTAATTGGAGAAGGGAGATTGGTGAATCTAGTCGCAGCGGAAGGACATCCTTCAGAAGTGATGGATATGAGCTTTGCCAATCAGCTTCTCTCGGCAATTAAATTGATTCAATCAAAGGGATCGCTTTCTCCTGCAGTATATGATATTGATAGAGCTCAAGATCAGGAAATTGCCAGAGCAAAATTGGAATCCATGGATATTAACATAGATACCCTTTCCAAAGAACAACATACTTACCTGACAGGTTTTAGTGAGGGGACATAACGGAAATCCTCATCTTTTCGGAACATTAGACTTTATCAAGATATTAATTGGGAAAATACTAATCAAGTTTGGGATGGGTGGTCTAGACTGGTTATGATACCTGTCTCACACACAGGTGGTCGAGAGTTCAAATCTCTCCCCATCCATATTTTATTCTCTGCTTTGGTTTGAAACGTTAATTTTCAAGTACTATAACTAGTTGAACACTCGAATTTCTCTTGACGTTGGAAAATTACAGGATAATTTCATCTGTTATCAGTAGATGCAAATGCAGATCACATCTAGATACAGTAGTAATTTACCTCATTAACCCATCGAAATTGCCAAAACTAGTTAAATCCATAAAAAATATATGGTTTTGAAAAAGAAATTAAATTGGTATTGAAAAAAGAAGTTCTAAATTATCCTGATAAAAAGCATTTTTCTCCCAAATCTAGTCCAAGATGGGGGAAAGAAGAAGAAACTGAGGTTTTCGGTCAAAACGTCAAACTCTTCAGAAGGGGAAAAATGAGCGAAGATGACTTTAGGCGCTTCCGCCTTCAACATGGAGCCTATGGATCCCGCTTACAACAAAATTACAGTATGATTAGGATCAAGATTCCTAGTGGAGAAATAACTCCAGAACAATTGCAAAAGATTGCCACACTTTCTGAGGCATTTTCAATTGGTTCAGCTCATGTCTCAACTCGTCAAAACATTCAGCTCCACTGGGTGCAGCTTGAAGATGTAAGCGAAGTTATGAGAGGTCTGGTTGAAGTAGGATTGACAACAAGAGAAGCTTGTGGCAATACAGTGAGGAATGTTATGTGTAGTCATTTTGCTGGCGTGTGTCCGGATGAGGAATTTGATTCAACTCCTTATGCCATGGCGATTGCACGATTCTTTCTAAGAAACCCAGTGTGTCAAAACCTACCAAGGAAATTCAAGATTAATTTCGCATGTTGCTCCAATCACGGGTTGATAAGAATTGCTGATATCGGTCTTATCCCAATGAAAAAAGATGGAACTAATGGGTTCAAGATATATCTTGGCGGTGGTCTTGGAGCTGCTTCATTCATAGGGCACCTGTTAGAGGAATTTACTTCTGAAAAAAGACTCGTGTCGACATGTATGGCTGTAGTAAGACTGTTTGATAGACTTGGCAATCGTGAAAATATGGCCAGGAATAGAATGAGATATTTGGTCAATGAAATGGGATGGGAAAAGTTTCAGAAATTGGTAATCAAGGAGAGGTCAAATGTAGAAATGACCATTTCTCTTGAAACACTGAATAGATACAAATTGGATTTGGAAAGTCTCAATATCAAGCAATTGTCCAATGGTAAGAAATTACCACTTATTAATGAAAAAGTGGATATCAATAGTGACCCGTATAAAAGATGGATTCACTCCAATGTGGTATCCCAAAAACAGAATGGTTACTTTGTAGTGTTCGTTACGTTGGGTGCAGGCGATATAACATCAAGTCAGCTTCGGTCCCTTGCGAAGACTATTAAAACTTATTCTGGCGAAGGTTGTGCACGTAATACTCCTAATCAAAACTTTGCAGTAAGATTCGTCAAAGCCAGTGATCTACCGGAATTTTATAATGAACTTGCTAAAACAGGACTTGCAAATCCGGGTGCACTAACTATGTCATCGGCTGTTGGATGTTCAGGTACTACTTCATGCAATCTAGCAATTACCAATTCTCATAGATTGGCAAAAGAGATCCAATCCAAATTCATTGAACTGGGACTAGATACTGAAGATGACCTTAGAGATTCAACAATAAAGATAAGTGGATGTCCAAATTCTTGTGGGCAACACGAAATTGCCACAATTGGATTTTACGGAGGCGCATCTAGAATTGAGGGAACCATGACCCCAACATATACAATGTTGTTCGGAGGAACTGATGGAGAAGATGGGGTACTAGGTAAATCTGTAATGCGAGTACCAGCAAAAAGAGTCATACCCACCATAATAAAAATAATTGATATTTACAGAGAGGAACGAACCACTAATGAATCTCTTGCAATGTGGATTAGCAAACTGATTAATGGTGCAACTAAAGACAATGGAAATGCAAAGAATCTAGATGACGTAAAAGCATCCTTAATGGAAACTATCTCATTGCCAAGTGCCAAGGATGATCCGGACTCATATATGGATTATGGTAACGATGTAAAATTCAGCGCAAAGACTGCTAGAGGTGAATGTGCAGCTTGAAATACGGAAACAAAGAAAAAAAAACTAAAAGCATTTTGTCAAGAAATCAGTCAACAATCAATTTTCAGAATGTAGTAACGAGTGCAGATATTCTTAGAACTTTAATTAGAAAAAATTCAGTGAGAGTTGTGGACGTCAGAAAGGAGGATGAATATAAAAAAGAACATATCAAAACGGCCATATCAATACCTCTTTCCAAAGTCCTTGAGAACGAAACGCCCGAAATGATAGTTGAACTTCTTGAAAAATCTGGAATTTCTGATAAGACTCCAGTGATCGTTTATGATGATACCTTCGGCGCACTTGCTGCTAGGGTGGCTTGGACATTTCAGTTTGTAGGTCATACCAATACGTCCTTACTTGAAACAACTTTCACCAAGTGGAAAAGTTATGGATTTGAAACAGAGAAGAAAAATAATGTTTTTCCTAAAGCAAAGCATTCTCTTAAGATAAATAATGACATATTTGCTAATTATGATGAAGTAGAAAAAGCAAAAAGCGACCAGAATAAGATTCTAGTTGATTCTAGAGAACGCCTAAATTTCTTGAGTGAACATATTCCGGGTGCCACTAACTTACCATATACTATGTTAGGAACTGATGAATCAATACTAAGAGAACCTCAGGAAATTAAGAGATTCATGGAAAATAGAGGTATATCCGCAGATGATGAAATTATAACCTACTGCGGAAGCGTAGGTACTCTGTCAGGACTTGCATACTATGCCCTGAGAATGGGAGGCGTGAAAAAAATTAGATTGTATTCAAGATCATTTAAAGAATGGAAAAAATTAGGCAAACCAATAGAAGAATTTAAAGACGCGAATTTCTGGGACCTTTCGGCTGAATAGCCCGTTCCCAAATAAAATCACGCATATCTATTCGCATGCAGTTTTAGATATTTCAAAAGTTTCACGGCATCGCGAGCCTTAAGACTGTCCCTATTCTGTAATATATACCCCCTGAAATTTTCAAGCTCACCGTGAATCGAAGGATATTGTTGTTGGGTTAAATCTACGAGATCTTCATAATTTCTAAATGGAAAGTAAGTTCCTTTCGCAATCTTTGCAAATCTTTTTTTGGTATCTTTAGATATTATCCCTTTTTTGTACGCCAAGAACAAGTTGAAACGAATATCGATCATTGCCTCAGACTGCAAGGTGTTACTTCCTTTAACGAACGTTACTGCTACCTCATCATCAGCATCAATTATACCTCTCTTATACAGTTGAAAGATTCTACCTATTCCTTTCATTCCAAACTTTTCTAACTCAACTGCCCTTAGTGCCCCCAAACTGGATGCGCCCAGAAGCTCAATATTCTTTCTTGTAGCAAGATGATATACTTCAATTGGCGGTGGAGGATAGTCATGAAGAAAAACTCCATCTATAAACCCAACATATTTTTTTTCATCCGAATCCTGAGATAACATCAAGAAATCTCCTTTCTTTGCCGGATCTCTATAATCAGCGTCCAAAATCTTGACTGCTTCTTCTCTACTTAGTGTAGGTCCAAGATATACAATTGGTTTGGTCATGTTCTATAAGACTCCCTTCCTCTTTTCCCTACCACGGCTTTTGTGATTTTGAAAGTTTCTAATCCAGGTACTATTGTTCTTACTACAGGTATCTTTATTTTTGGATTTGTGAGATCAACCACAATTACTTGGTTGAGTCCATTTGAGCTTAGCCTTGTAAGTATAAGTTTGATGTCATCTAAGATGTCGTCGTTTACATAAGATTTTATCTCAGAAAACTTGACTGAGCTGTTTGATTTCATAAATTGCCATGTCTTTTTTTCGTCGCTATTACTATTCCCATATGAGATTTTTCGGAGATCATCCCTGGCACCTTGGATATTGGCAGCTCTCGTTTGGGAAACTTCTGTAATTGCTCTCAATAATGCAATTCTTGCATCTGGATGAGTTCCATGCCCCTCAGCAAGATATCCATAATTTTCTGTAATCCATTCAATACTACTGGCATTAAAAGTTGGTATCCCTATAGGAGAGGTGATATCCTTAATGATGAGTGGAATACTGGATTCATTAAATTTTCTTACCAAATTTGAAACAGGTTTAAAATCAATGTTTGAAATATCGACATCAGGATATTTCGTATGATCATCGACAAATTCGGTACTAGGAATAGGATCTATATTTACTCCTTTGTCAGATAGATATTTACTCAATGACCTGAGTGTATTGTATGGTAGTGCGCTAGCATTTAATTCCGCAAGACTTGTTGCATCTCTTTCAATTACTTCACATAGCGAATGGCATACTGCTTCTTCCAAAACGTTTCCAGAAGCAAGACCATTGGTATGATGATAGGCAAATGGATTTACAGCGGGTGGCTTGGGAGAATATCTAAAAAGAGACAATGGAGCGGGGACCATTATCTTTTCGTTATTTATCAAGTCATATCCGGGGAGAAAATCCATGATCATCTCTTCATCATAATCAAATAACATTGGTTCTACCACATTAGAAGGATGTAGTGATTTTGAAACCTTTGAAATTTCTTTATAAGACGTTTGAATCATCCTTTTTTGATTTCCCGATGGTAATGAGGAATATCTTTCAATGCTTTCCATTAACGCACTTGCCTTTGCATCCAGTTTTGTGGCTCCTTTACCACTATAGACCCAAATGTAATCCTCGGTTCCCGGCAGAACGGCAGAAAAATTAGGTATGCGAAGAATGTCCATGTCTGTAATGTCTGCAAGTCTTGTTACCCCAATATTGCTTGAAACTGGAAGAATTGTATCAAGAGTTTCCTGTACAGTTTTCATCCTTGATGATACTTTTCCCTTCAATTTCTTTTGGCTTCTGAGCAATATTGGCTCAAGTTCCATAGAAGATTTGAATGATTTGGTATCAATATCAATTTTTCTAAAATTTGAAATATGTGTAAAAAGTATGAGTGGATAGAATGCAATATACCGACAGTGATAAGATAGCAATAAATCTGATCATTCAAAAGGCTCATACTGATCCGGAGTTTAGAATAACACTCTTTAAAGATACCGTTACAATTTTGAATCAATTCAAGATATCTGACTCCGCAAAATCATTGATTTTGAGTTATTTTGATGAAATCAAGAATCCCGCAGATTGATTTCCTGATATTATTCATTTACAGTTTATTCCATGAAATAAATCACAAAATACAATTGATAGATTAGGTATGTACCCCGTTTCTGACCCACAACTAGTCATTGATAGCCATACATTAAATGTACATCTCGTAGTGCACTCTCTACCGGGGCTACTTTGTCAATTTAGTCATTGACCAAGTAATAATACCATCCGTTTGTCTCATTATAAATATTCTGGTCAAATTCGCAAAAATTCTGTGAGATCTAACTCAAAGGCGGCTACAGGCATTTTTATTTTAAAGCTATCGATTAGTAAAGGCGAAATTTCTCCAATCTGTCCAATTACATTCCCATTATAGAGGATGTCTGCGCTCCTACCTTTAACGAACGATAAGTTTCCTGATTGTTTTGTCTCAAATTTGGCGTTAAAGCAAACTTCCATAAGTGACTGTAGAATTGCTCTAATCTCGCTAAATGTTACTCCATTAAATGCGCTAACGCAAGACAAACTCCACTTTTCAAATTTTGCTTCTTCACGCCCGAAAATTGGTCCGATTTCAAACAGTTTTTGTGGATATTCTTCATGTATATTTTTCGACAATGAATATAGTAAAGATGGCAATAGTGACTTTCTCAATATATCGTGTTCATCGCTCTTTGAATTGTTTACTGTGAAAAAATTAGTGCCGCTTAGATTCATTTTTTTGAAATGAATATCTTTGTTAGATAAAATGAAGTTGATATTTTCAATTAATCCCATACCAATCATTGCCTGTCGAATCTTGTCGAAAAAATAATTTTGCCTGCTCTTGTTACCATAAAGTCTTGATTTTGGTAAAGAAGGTTCTATGTTATAAAGACCATAGCCGATCGCAACTTCCTCGACAATATCAATTGCACCAAAAATATCGATTCTATAGCTTGGTATCATACAGTTGATACTATTTGAGTCATTAGGAGTTGCATCCAACCTACATTTTCGAAGACAATCTATCAAATCCTCGCTGGTCAATGTTAGACCAAGTGCCTTGTTGATGTAATCTGTTTTGATGTTCGATAAAGTAGTATTCAAATTGGCGTTAAAGGTATCACGGGAATTACCTTGTTGCCTAATCACAGTCTCCAACTTAAATCCAATATCGGCCAATGTAACTGTAATATTGTCCAGGACATTGTAAACTACTTTTTTGTCAACACCGGTCACTTCCACGAATAAATTTTTAACTCCATCCCTGATTCTTGTTGATTCACTATTAATTATGGGCGGAAGTGATATCACATTTCCTTTAGAATCCCTTAACACAGGATAGCTAGAGTCCTTTAACAACTTTCCAAATTTCTTTCCTTGTTCAGTATTGGATAGTATTTCAGTTAATGTCAATTCTGAAGAATGATCAAGAGGAATAAAACTCAGATTTTCCATTGTTGTATACTCCAATGGAAAATTTACATTATCCAAATTGTGGAATCCAATCGATGCCTTTGATCTTCTTCTCCCTAGTCCATTGTGGAGATCTTCTTGCATAGAAACAATTTGCTTGATGGTTTTGTTACTTAATTTATGATCTTTAGCTACCATGCCCACGATGTAAGGTCGTATCTCTGAAACTGAAGGGTCCACATTGATGAGATTATTGTTATTCGCCTGTACTTCAAATTTTGGTATCCCCACTTCCTTTCCTAATAATCCCTTTAGGGCTCTAGAAATTCCATAAAAAGTAGAAAAATCCGGACGGTTTGGACTGTATTCTAATCTTATATTTTTATCATCTTGATGCTCTAAATCCAGTCCTATAAAGGGTAGCATGTTTAGAACGTATTCTAGATCATAATCAGAAAAAATCCTACTGATGTCCTCTATTGGGAATTCTACAACGGGCATATTGGTTGCTTCCTTAACCACGATAGCTTATTATCGTAGAGTTCACGAACATCATCTAATCCATATCTTATCATCGCAATTCGTTCAAGCCCTCCTCCCCAGGCAAGTACATTATTTGTTATACCAACAGATTGAGTTACCTCTGGTCGAAACATCCCCATACCAAATAATTCAATCCACTTTCCAAGTTTGTCTATAAATACCATGGATTGTAAAGATGGTTCGGTATATGGAAAATATGTAGGCCAAAACTTTACTTTGTTCAATCCAAGCTTCGAATAGAATTGCTTCTGAAGACCCATTAAATCTCTCAAGTTTACTGTTTCACCAATTACAACTCCCTCAATCTGATGAAATTCCATTAGATGTTTATACGACATTTTCTCATTTCTGAAAACTCGTCCTATAGAAAAGATTCTTCCCTCACTCAACTTGCTTTCTGAAAGATATTTTATAGTAACTGGAGTAGTATGAGTTCGAAGAACGGTTTGCATTGATTTTTCAATGTCCCAATCATAATTCCATTCTTTCGAGTGAAAGTTTGATACTTTTTTACTAATTATAGGATCTATATTCTCATCAGTTAAATTTGATATGTAGAAAGTATCTTGCATGTCCCTTGCTGGATGATCTTGTGGTGTAAATAAGACATCAAAATTCCAAAAACATGATTGAATTATTGACCCTTCAATTTCAGAAAATCCCATTGATACAAAAATTTCTCTTATTTCATTGATTATGTCTGTAAGTGGATGAGTCCTTCCAATGCCGTAAGAACGTACCGGAGAAGATACATCTATTTCTGTAAATTTTTCATTTTTCCATTTTCCACTACTTAATATTTCAGCTGTAATTGTTCCTATTCCTTCTTGTTCATCTTTCTTTATAGTCGGTACTACTTTTTTACCTTCACTGCTTAGGGATATCTTGAAAAACTTTTCAATTGTTTCTCTAATGTATCCTGGACGTTTTTTTAAAAGAGTAAACCCATGTAATTCCTGATCATTTAACTCTGAAAGTTTCATCTTCTTTTGTTTCAGGATTTTTTCCAAAAGTGCCTCCTCGTCTGAAGGCTTTTCTGAGTTTTGTGTTAGATTCAAATTATCTCCAGCTTTTGTCAACCAACCGTTTCGAAGAGCGTTCTGCATTCCAACTCCAAATTCAATATTTGATAGGCCTGAAATCTTGGCAAGATCACCAATTGCAATGGTTTTTTGACCTTTGCTCCTAATAGAGTCAACTATTCTTCTTTCCGGTAATGTTATGCTATTTGAATTCTTGGTCTTATTACTTGAAGAATCGTCATTAGATTTTTCTGATGCGAATTGAACAATTGAATCTTTGTTAATGGACACTGACACCAATCCTTTGTACTTTAGCCATTCAATGCCACGTCTTACATTGTCCATTGAAAGGTCTGTGTTTGATGCTAATGTATCAACATCAATTTTATCATGATTTACAAGTGATAGTAGAATTTTTTTCTCTATTTTATGCAAGTTTAATTCCGTCATTTAAATATGGATCAGAAACTGATGGAATACTTTTTAAACGTTTAAAGCTCTCGAATCAATGTATATATAATAAATGAGTGATTCATCTAAAGAGGATTATTCTGATGATTTTGAAGTAACCCCATGGAAAGTAGAAGGATCTGTAGATTATGCTAGATTGGTAAAAAAATTTGGAACACAGGAAATTACTGAGGAATTACTCGAAAAGATCAAGTCATTCACAGGTGAATTGCATCCATTACTTGAACACAAATTCTTTTTCTCCCACAGGGATCTTGACTGGATTTTAAATAAGTATGAAAACAAAGAAAAGTTTTACTTGTATACAGGAAGGGGACCGTCTGGAATGGTGCATCTTGGCCACCTTATGCCTTGGTTTTTTACCAAATACTTACAAGACAAGTTTGATTCTAATCTTTTGTTTCAGATTACCGATGATGAAAAATTCCTATTCGGAAATAAGACAATGGAAGAAATCAATAAGAATGTTTATGAGAATATACTTGACATTATTGCGATAGGTTTCAATAAGAGTAAAACCAAGATAATTGTCAACTCAAGAGACATAAAAGATCTTTATTCAACTTCATTAGAGATAGCCAAACGGATCACATTTTCAACTGCAAAAAGTATCTTTGGCTTTACCAATTCAACCAATATTGGCATGATAGGATTTCCTCCAATTCAAGGAGTTCCCTGTTTTCTTCCGTCAATTATTGAAGGTAGACCTACGCCAGTTCTCATACCTGCCGCAATAGATCAAGATCCCTACTGGAGATTGACCCGAGATATCGCAGAAAAAATTGGTTTTTATAAACCGGCACAAATCCATAGTAAATTCTTGCCCAGTCTACAAACTGTCGGCAAAATGTCATCATCAGACCCTGAAACAGCGATATTCACTACAGATAATTTGGACGTCGTTGAAAAGAAAATATCTAATACTTTCACAGGAGGACAGCCAACAACTGCACTTCAAAAAAAATTGGGCGGAAATCCGGAAATATGTTCTGTTTTTTCATACCTCAAATATATGTTTGATACGCCTTCTGAGTCAAACGAAAGGGAACTAAGATGTAGAAGTGGAAATCTTCTTTGTGGAGAATGCAAACATGATTTATCAAATTACTCAACTTCATTCATATCAGTGTTTCAGGAAAAAAGGGAAAGAGCCAAAGATCTAGTTTCTGATTTCATGTACAGTGAGGATAGATAATTTAGTTGGACAAGGTCACAAGATTTGAATGTCTTGATTCATATGAAACCGAAAAACTTGGAAGTATGTTGTTACCGGACAAAGATAGCATTCATTTTGTTATTGAGGTAATAAAGATTGTTGATAACGAAGTCGTCCTAATGTTAAAGGATAAATCATGTCATGCTATTCTTATGAAAGATAACATTAATGCAGTGAAATTGAGGGAATTTGTTAGGGAATTAATATTAGGACCCATGGTCGTCTTGGAAACATTTGGTCAGGAAAATATGCTAAATGTTATACACAAGGCATCATAGAACTGCTTGTTAAAGCCAATCCTTACTCGAAATTCTAATATAAGTTCAATTTGTTTCCGTTTATGTCTATTTCACCTTCACGTATCCTTGATGATGATATCACTTTACCTTCTTTGTCCTGCACCAAAGGAACAATTATTATCTTTAGCTGTGGCATGTCTTTTGATTTTCTTAACCTATTAATCTTGACACAGTTTTCCATTGATGATTCAGTGGTAATGATAGCCTGTACATCTCGTGTCAATACTGTGGGCCCATAGAAATCATCAAGTTGATATACAGAATAGTTTGATTTATTGAAATTCTTTTCAATAAATTTCTTTAAATTTTCCTCTCTAATGACGTAATTGTTAATAATTTTTTTTTGATTTCGAGTTGCATAACCATCACTACTAACTCCGATTATTATCTTTCGTCCAACTTCAAATGCCTTTAGCAAAAGCATGTAATGCCCTTTATGTAAAATATCAAATGTACCGCCAGTAGCTACAATGTCGAACATCAAGACTCAATTTTCAAACTTGCTTTTGAATTAAATTATTAGCCTTTCTGGAATATTTTTACGCACTGTGGAGGACATACATTTTCACATGCCATACAGAAAATGCAATCTTTTTCTCTTATCATAAAAGGCTTTTTTTCTGATGCAGGATGTCCTGGGGTATCCAACCACTCATAGACATTAACGGGACAGGCCTCAATACATGCACCATCAGCAACACAAATATCAAAATCCACCGTAACTTCGGTTCCCCAGATACCAAGCTGACCTGGAGCGTCAACCGGACCCCAAACCTTAATTCCCTGGAAAGTTCCTGTCACCTGACGCTTTGATTTAAATTCAGGATCTATCGGACCTTCTATCTTGGAATAGCTTGTTCCATTACCTGTCAGAGATATAGTAGTTTGTCCACCTGGAGACGATGCAGGAACGCTTGATTGTTGGGTTGACGGAGAACTAATAGTTTGTGACGGAGATGGGGTATTCGAAAGAGAAGGTTGTGCATTTGGTATAGATTTTTGAGATGTCTGGGGAATTGGTGTTGTTATGTTTTGCCTCTTGACGGAACATAGCTGATCATGAACATCCTTCATACTGTCCAGAGTAATCTGATTACTATGCATTAATAGGGTACCACAAGATTCGCATATGTATTCCATATTAGCAGACAGTATTCGATAAATAGGAGTCCCTTATCAATTTTGTGAACCTCTTTAATAATCGCCATCTGAGATAAGCCAAACAGTAAAAGTATGTACAATTTCACATTTTTATCCAAAATGAAAAAATACCTATTCATTTTTCAAATCAATGTTAATTGTCTGGATTGGGTCTTAGCTATTGGAAAGAAG
>JARBAW010000042.1 GCA_029237505.1 Nitrososphaerales archaeon | reverse complement strand
TGAGAAATATACATTCGCATAAACAACAAAAATCATAGATTAGTACTGCTTTAGGACAATCTTACTTTTCATATGAATGTGAATATTACAAAAGTGAGCCTTGGCCGGGATTTGGACCCGGGACCTTTGCCTTACCAAGGCAACGCTCTACCAGGCTGAGCTACCAAGGCATATTGAAAACTAGACATACAACAAATCTAGGGTTTTAAATTGTATATGTTTAAGAAAACAGATTTCAAGACCCAAGATAAAGTTTGTTGATTATTCGGCATTAAAAGTTATTTTTACTTAAGCTTTTTGATCTCAATCACACTATTCTCCAGTAACCATAGGTTGTATCCTGAAAGGACTTGGCCGCGTCATATCCATCTATAACGTTTAATTACCATCCCCTTACCAAATCTGATTGGTTCACGCGGGGGTTGTAGAGCCTGGCCAAATAATTGAAGATTTGGAAACGCAGGACTTAAGATCTTATAAATTGGGGATCCTGTCCTTCAGGGGTTCGTGGGTTCAAATCCCACCTCCCGCATTTAAAAACCAAGATGATTTCATATTTTTTGATCAATCATTTGTTTCTTGTATATTTATCCACATTCAGATTGAATAGTTCTACAATATACGAAAATGCAATCAATATTTTTGATATCCATAAAAAGAACAGGTACATCATTTCATTCATAATTAATACTATGGTCCATTACAATATCAGTGAGTCGGACAGTTAATTTGCGTTATGATTTCCTGTTTGAGGAAAAAAATTACGTCTTTTCGTTTTTGGTTATACCCTTTCAAGATAAGAATTATGAATAATTATATATGAAATAAAGTATCACTAGCATATGGAGACAGCTGGTTCTCTAGATATTATATCTAATACCTATATAAGAATAAGTGAAAATGTTATCAAATATCAGAAAATCCTAGGAAGAAGTCTTACCGCATCCGAAAAAATTCTTGTGGGCCACATTCATGATTCAAATATAGAGAAGGAAATTAGAACAGGTCAAGATTACGTCTTTTTGGATCCAGACAGAGTTGCATTGCAGGATGTAACAGGTCAAATGACGTTGTTGCAATTCATGCAATCAGGTCTCACCAGTACGGTCGTTCCGACCACAGTTCACTGCGATCATCTTATTCAAGCAAGGACAGGTAGTGAGTCCGACACAAAGTTCGCTCTTTATGAAAACAATGAAGTGTACAAGTTTCTTGAATCAGCTTCAAGAAAATATGGAATTGGATTCTGGAAACCAGGTTCCGGCATTATTCACCAAGTAGTTCTTGAAAATTATGCATTTCCAGGAGGATTGCTAATAGGTACTGATTCACACACTCCTAATGCAGGTGGATTAGGAATGATTGCTATCGGCGTGGGTGGTCTGGATGCCGCAGAAGTAATGTCAGGGATGTCATGGGAGATCCTTTATCCAAAACGTATTGGAGTATTCCTAACTGGTAAACTAAATGGATGGGCATCACCAAAGGATGTTATTCTTTACGTGGCCTCCAAACTTACTGTCTATGGTGGCACCAATGCAATCATAGAATATTTTGGTCCTGGGGCAAGGACAATCAGTTGCACTGGAAAGGCGACAATTACTAATATGGGTGCAGAAATTGGTGCCACTTGCTCGCTTTTTTCCTATGATCAAAAAATGGAAAATTATCTTAGGGCAACAAGACGCGAGTCTATTGCGGAATTAGCAAACAAAAATAGAGAATTTTTCACAATGGATAAAGAGATAGAAGAAGAGATCACAAAAAACAGAAACGATGCACTAAACTATTTTGATCAGTTAATAGAGATAGACCTTTCACAACTTGAACCTTACATTGTAGGTCCTCATACGCCTGACCTAGCAAGGCCCATTTCTAAAATGGCAAACGATGTCAAAAAGAATAGTTATTTGGATAAAATTTCTGTAGCATTGATCGGAAGTTGTACAAATTCATCGTATGAAGATATGTCAAGGGCATCAGATATCGCTGCGCAAGCAAAATCAAAGGGAGTGAAAGTAAAGGTTCCACTCCAAGTTACACCAGGTTCAGAAATGATTCGCGGCACTATTGACAGGGATGGGCAGATGAATGCACTAAAGGATATTGGAGCAAATGTACTGGCAAACGCGTGTGGTCCTTGCATAGGACAATGGAAAAGATCAGAGCTTAAGAAAGGAATACCAAATACTATCATTACATCCTATAATAGAAATTTTCCCGGTCGTAATGATGGGAGCAGAGAAACAATGAATTTTATTGGAAGTCCAGAATTGATAATCGCGTTAGCATTAGGAGGCAGACTTTCATTCAATCCACTTACAGACGAGCTTACCGCCGTGGACGGTACCAAATTTAAATTAGATCCACCCAAAATTGCACCAGAAATTCCATCAAAAGGTTTTGTGTATAATCATGAGGTGTACATTCCTCCCACAAACGAATATCAAAATGTACAAGTTCTCATAGATCCGAACAGTTCTCGTTTACAAAAACTTGAACCATTCCCCAGATGGGACGGCAAAGACCTTGAAAATATGCAGATTCTAGTCAAGATTAGCGGGAAGTGTACCACTGATCATATTTCGCCTGCAGGACCTTGGTTGATGTATAGGGGTCATTTAGATAAAATAAGCGATAATCTTCTGTTGGGCGCAATAAATGCCTTTCACAAAGATCAAGTTGGAAAAGGTAAGAACAGTTTGAACCAAGACGTCGAGTTGTTGGCGCATATTGCACGAGAATACAAGGCAAGAGGAATAAGATGGGTAATAATTGGGGATAATAACTATGGAGAAGGCAGCAGTCGAGAACATGCTGCAATGTCGCCACGCTATTTAGGATGTTGCGCTGTGATAGCAAAGAGTTTTGCAAGGATACATGAGACTAACTTGAAGAAGCAAGGAGTACTAGCTCTTAAATTCGCCAACCCTGAAGACTATGAAAAGATACTAGAAGATGATAGAATAAGTATTTTGGATCTTCAGACTTTTGAGCAGGATAAAAGTCTTAGAGGGATTATTCATCACGGTAACGCTAATGATGAAGAAATCTCGCTAGTACATTCGTATAACTCATCACAAATAAAGTGGTTCAAAGCTGGCTCAGCACTTAATTTAATGCGAATGAAATAACTTTTCTTAAAATATTATTAGTGGTTATTTGCTTTCTTCCATTTTGCTATTGACTCAATAAACAGTTTGTGCATTCTATTATCACCAGATAATTCAGGATGAAATGAAGTTCCAATGATGTTTTCCTGTTGAACAGCCACTATTTTTTCATCAAATTTGCTCAAGATTTGAACCTGCGGTCCTACCGAAATCACAGAGGGGGCGCGAATAAAAATACCTCTAAAATCGTTCCCAATTCCAGATATATCTATATTTGACTCAAAGGAATCAAACTGTCTTCCGAAGGAATTCCTCTCTATTTCAATATCCAATGCCCCTAACAATAATTGTTTCTTATTACCGACAACTCTATCATAAGATTTTTTAGCTAATACGATCATACCAGCACATGTTCCCATAATTGGTAATCCTTTTTGCAGAACCTGACTTAACGAATCTAACAATCCAGTCTTTATGGCAATCAATAAACCCATCACTGTGCTTTCACCTCCAGGAATGATTAATCCATCAATTTTCATAATTTCTTCAGGGTAACGAACAGAGATTACTTTCCCTATCTGGTTCATTTCTGCCAGAGCATTAGTTGCTGCTTTGATATTTTCTTCAATATCACCTTGAAGACCCAATACTCCAATTAGTAACTGGTCATTCATATTTTAGGTCCTCTTTCTTGCATCCTTAAATCCAAATTCTTTGTATCCAAACCAAGCATTGATTTCTTCTCATCAATCATTTTTTGCGCTTCAAGAACCGTTTGGGGGTCATCATGGTAGGTAGTCGCAATGACAACTGCTTTGGCCCTCTCTAGAGGATCTTCTGCTTTGAATATTCCCGATCCCACAAAAATTCCATCACAGCCCAGATTCATTAGTAAGGCCGCATCTGCCGGTGTGGAAATTCCTCCGGCAGCAAAATTTACAACGGGCAGTCTCCCAAGCCTACCAGTTTCCTTAACTATTTCAAGAGAAGATTGTAATTCTCTGGAAGTCCTAATTAATTCTTGATCATCTTTGTTATCATAAATTCCCTTTAATTTCCCGATTTCATTATTAACCATACGTATGTGAGTTACTGCCTGTGAAACATCGCCAGTACCTGGCTCTCCTTTTGTCCTTATCATTGCAGCACCTTCATCTATTCTTCTCAAAGCCTCTCCCAAATTCTTCGCGCCGTTAACAAATGGTGTGGTATAATTCCACTTCCAGATATGTCTAATTTCATCAGCGGGACTAAGCACCTCACTCTCGTCTATCATGTCTACTCCAATCTCTTCAAGTATGTTAGCTTCAGAAAAATGCCCAATCCTACACTTGGCCATAATTGGGATGCTCACTGAATCTATCACTGCTTGAATTACTTTAACGCTAGCAGTTCTTGCTACCCCACCAGCGCTTCGCACATCAAAAGGCAGTTTGTCCAAAACCATTACCGCGACTGCTCCCGCGTCCTCAGCAATTTGAGCTTGTTCAACATTCGTTACGTCCATTATTACACCATGTTTTTGCATATGGGCAAATCCACGTTTTATCAAGGCAGTTCCACTTGTAGTTTGCTTACCGCCAACAGTCGACATTTTGATGCCCTTTGACAAAGGAATTGCACCTACTTGCGATATTGTCATCTATTGTTTTTCTTAGTTTACATTATTTAGATATTAGTCTTGCTAAATGATCAAGGTCCTGACCATAGTTCAGATTCCATGATTTAGGGCCAATGCATGTCAAGAAAATTCTGGATAGTGATAGAACGTGAAGAAAAGGTGTTTGGAGGTCAAAATAGTATGTCATGCCACGAAGCTAAAAGTTTCTTGTTTAAAGAACGGCAAGTATTGAGAATAGAACTAAATAGACATTATTGTCTTAATATTGTCAAATTCATGATAGAACCTTCAGACAAAGCTATTCTGATATCCCTATATGTTTCTGCACTCGAGCCAGAAATTTCACCCCTAGAATTTCTAATGAATCGAACGACTTTATCGGAAGAAATGTTTAGTTCAAAACTCAAGGAAATGATAAAAAATGGCTTTGTTGAAAATTCTGATCCACCAAGATTAACTTTCATTGGGAGAGGGTTACTAAAAGTTGTATTGATTGGAGGGGTTTTTGATATTGTTCACCCAGGACATATTCACACATTGAGGGACGCTAAAAGCCAAGGAGACGTCCTAGTTGTAGTAGTGGCAAGGAGCTCCACTGCTCTTCGGATAAACAAACATAGAAAAATCTATCATGACGAAAATCTCAGAAAAGAACTAGTTTCTTCGATAAGATATGTTGATTACGCAATTATTGGAAGAGAGGGCACGTTATATGATACTGTTGAGTTTGTAAAACCAGACATAATTGCGTTGGGGTATGATCAAATTCATACAGAAAAAGAGATAGCAGTTAATTGTGCAAAAAGAGGGATAAATACAAGAATAATACGCCTCAATACACCAATACCTGGTTCTAAAAGTACGCAAATCAAGGAAGAACTAGGTCAATCAATTTATGATATTTGATTCTGCCCTACTATCTGAAGTCTTTAAGGTTACCTTAACATTATCTCCGTTCTTTAAATTGAGTACTTTTTTGATATTAACTGGAGCTATAATTTCTAACATATTGTTGTCATGATGCGTTCTTTCAAGAATTAACAGATCTGAACGAATCTTTTCGTTCCCATTGAGGATAACCGGATAACACTTGACCCATCCATATGTTCGCTTAGAATCACTGAATCCATCGACAAAATGATACCGAAAAGTTTCAATTTTATCTCTATTTTCTAATGACAAAGGATCTACTATTCGAATATTAAGAGTGCCTGGAAACGGAATATAGCCTATTTTCTTTTCAAACTGCTTGCGATATCCATCAAGACTCATGTAATATTTACCCTCACCCATTCCTGAAACCAGAGTACCACTAAAATGTACCTTTCCAGGGGATGAATTCAATGCCATGTGAAGGAATTCTGACATTTTTTTTACAATCGAAAAACCCTCATCAGTTACTCTAATTAGGTAACCATGACCTTTCTTGACTCTCTCCACGTATTTTAGATCCTGTAGTTCCAAAATTACCTTAGAAGCTGCTTGTTGTGACTTGTTTATTTCAATTCCAATATCAGTACTAGTAAATTCAATAAAATTATCTTTTGCTCCCTTAAGAAGTAGTTTGGCTAATGTTATTACATATTCAGACTTTATATCTTGCATCGTACTTTAGTTGCCAATACCAATCTGATCAAAGGTCCTCACAGTGATTTCTGGCGATTTTTTCAATTCGGCCATTCTATGTCCCACCACATACTCTATTCCCGCCCTATATGCAGCATCTATTAGCCTTTGAGTGATAATTCCATCCATCACTAAGAATCTAGCTCCTTCTAATGAGTCCAATCTTTTGATTATTTCTGATACGGGCACCTTTAACAGCACCTGCATCGAATTATCCAAGATCAGTGCTTCCAAAGTTTCATTGATTTGAGGATAAACATCTTTGACTGCAGAGGTTATTTGAGGATCATCATTTGTTTTTTCAACATTATTCAAACTAGATGGCTCCTGATAAGCCGAATTATTATTTTCATAAGATTTTGTTTTCTTCACTGCTTTCTGATGTTGTACAGGAGCTTCAAATTGCTCTCCAGTTGGTTCAATAACATCCTTTAATATCTCAGTAATTTCTAATGGAGTGCATTCTTCAACTTCCTTACCTGTTGGGGCTCTTAGAACCTTGTCAATTTTGACCAGGCCTTGTAATTCTTTTAGAATCAAGTCCGCAGCTCTGTCTCCGTCTAGAAACGCAATGACTTTTTTTCCGGATGTTAAATTAACGACAGTTTCATCAATTTTGGCGCCCTCAATTGCAATCGAATTGTCAAATCCTGCTCGCAAAAGATTAATAACGTCAGCCCTTCCTTCGACAAGAATGATAACCGGTGATTCAAAAACGCCGGTACCACATGCAAGTTGAGCTTTCCCAAAGGCAGTGAGTTTTCCAGGTTTACTTGCATCATATACATCGCGTAACATTTCTTCACCCTCACTAATTGTTTTTGTAGCCCATTCTTGGATTATTTTCTTGGCTCTATCAACGATAACTTTCTTTTTAATAGCTCTTATGTCATCTATTCCCACCAACAGAAACTTACCCTGGAATGGGCCAACTTTGTCTATGCTCTCGATTGCAGCGGATATTAATGCGGCGGTGGATATGTCAGTGCTCATTGGTAGCAATGCATCGCCTTTTGTTGTATTGGATTTGGTATCAACATTTACCTCAATTCTGCCAACTTTTGATACCTTCTGTAGCTCGTTCAGGTTCATCTCAGGACCTAGTAAGCCCTCTGTCTGACCGAATATTGCTCCAATGATATCGGCCTTCTCTACTATCCCATCAACTTCGAATTTAAGTTTAACATGATATTTTACTATACCAGTATTAGGCATTTTATTCCCTCATATTCGTAAATACGATGGTAAAGTTATCTTGCTTGAATATAAGTGCTTTGACATAATATTCAAAAAATTTTCAAATGATTTTTTTTCCAGACT
>JARBAW010000041.1 GCA_029237505.1 Nitrososphaerales archaeon | reverse complement strand
TTCAATTCTATGAAAATTTTAAACGATTCGGGATGAACTTCTCGGATTTCGAAGCGGATAACAAATTTGCTTATTTAGATTTTGCGTCCATAACTAAGGAAGGAATTACTGATGCACTTGAAGAAGTGCTGAATGTTAGTAAAAATATTGGCGCAAAAAGAGTGGTAATCGACTCTTTTTCCGCAATATTGCTTGCCTTTGAAAATACTAATGAGGCAAGAATTGCACTGCATGTAGTTTTAGGTAAGATGCTAAGATCTGAAGGGATTACAAATATGTTGATAACAGAAGTTCCTATAGGAAGTAACAATATTGGGTCAGGAATGGAAGAATTTGTTGCCGACGGAATTATTCAGTTAGAACATGGCAACACTAATGCAATTCCTGCTACAGTCAAGGTCATTAAAATGAGGGCTACCTCAATAAACAGAGAAGCTCACGTATCAGTCATTGGTGAAAAAGGAATGGTTGTATATCCAAAACAATCATTGGAGTTATTCATTCCGTCTTCAACCAGTAGAGTAAAATCCGGGGTTCCAGGATTAGACCAAAGAGCGGGAGGGGGGTTTCTTAAAGGGTCTACCACAATCTTAGCAGGAGCTTCGGGCGCTGGAAAAACAACTTTTGGATTTCAATTTGCGTTACAGGGAGTACGTGATGGTAAAAAGAGCATCTTTTGTTCTCTTGAAGAGTCACCAGATGAAATTAGAGTTATGGCTAAGTCACTTGGAATTAATGTTGAAGATCTTGAAAAGAAAGGACTTCATTTATTATCATGGACGCCGGAGAATCAAAGCCCTGATGCATTTATCTCAGAACTGGCATCACAAATAGAAGCTATTAGACCGAAATTTTTGATATTGGATGGTCTCTCAACGTTTCAACATTTGTATGGATCTGATATCTATTTTATCGCAAAGCGACTAGTAAATCTAGCAGAATCTCATGGGTTAACTTCCATATTCACGTTTCTTACAGATCAAGAGGCAGGGGCATCTGTCACGTCTTACGGAATATTCTCGATTTTTCATAACATCATTCTTCTGAGATATTTTGAGGCTGAAGGAGAATTAAAGAGATCCATATTGATGCTCAAAATGAGAGCTTCTAGTCATGATCAATCCATTCTCCAAATTGAAATAGAAAACAAAATAGGAATCAAAATAGCAGGAGATATGAAGGAATATGAGGGTATTTTAACCGGCGTTGCTAAAAGGGGTTATCAAAAATATTTGAAGGAAGAAAAGAGAATAGGTGAAAAAGAAACTAAAGAAAGAGAAAGAAGAAAAGCTGATCTGGACATTCGTCAGAAAAAAATAGCGCAGCAAATGGTAAGGGCTAAACTTCGCAGGAAATGAAATAAAATAAGTGCAGTTTAATGGTAAAAAAAACAATAATTATCTTGTTCAACGCGTTACACAACCTGCCTAAAATATGGAATAGTTATGTCTAAGAAAATCTCTTTTGAGGAAGCTTATGCCCAAGCGTCCAGCGAAGCCATTAGGATACTGGGAACTATAGTATCAAAAATAGTTACGGATTATCTACAAAGCAGATATTCTATTGATATGACTAAAACCGCTCATAATCCGACAGCGTTGGACGAAGCGCTAGATCATGCAATTGATGGTGGTAGGACAATTGTCGAAAGGAGGTTAATAAATTTGCTATATGATAAGCTAGGCTTGGAACTGTCAATGGTAAACGAGAAGAACAATAATCTATCTTCATTTGAGCAGAAAGTAAATGAAGCTAGAAAAAAATATTCAGGACAAGCCATTTAACTAACTTATTTTGTGTCAAGTTATTATTTTTTAGTAACTATTGGAATTGTAAATGAAAAGGTAGCCCCGCGTTCAGATTTATTATTCTTACCAGTTATAGATCCACCATGAGACTCTATTATGTATCTTGATATAAATAACCCCAAACCTATCCCTTGGTTCGACTTTGTGGTAAACTTTTCAAAAAGTGTATGTTGCATATCCGGATCTATTCCCCTCCCGCTATCTTTGACACTAACTTTTACTAAATTGTTAGTAGCAAGACTTATTGATACACTAATTGTCCCAGAATCAGTAAAGTTAATTGCATTTGTCAACAAGTTGATTACGACCTGAGTTATTCTTTGTTTATCCGCATAGACGATAATTGGATGAGACGGCAAAATTGGTTCTATTCTTGGGTATTTTCTGACTTTCTTGTTATCTCTAATTAAAAAATAAGCTTTATCCTTCATTTCGTCAATAACCTCCATAACAATATCTGTTATATTCCATTCAGATTTGAAGAGTTTTAGCATACCAATATCAAGTCTTGTGGCATCCAATAAATCAGAGATAAGTGTGTATAACCGGTCTGCATTTCTTGCTAATCTTTCAAGGTAATCTTTACTATCTTTACTATCATTAGGAAACAATGTAAGCATTTGACAATATCCCATTATCGATTGAGTTGGAGTTCGCAACTCATGAGCAGCAGCATTAATAAATTCTGCTTGTGTCCTGTTTCGTATTCGAAGCTCTTCATTAACTGCTCGGAGTTTGATATTTAATTCACTAAGTGCTTCAAATGATTCTCGTAAGTCTGAATTCAACTGGGCTAATTCTGAATTTTTCCTCTTCAGTTCCAGGTTTTGTTTCTTTATTACCTCGCTTAAACTAGGAGGCGCTCTATAACGAGTCACATTATTAAGCTTAGAAGCATTTGTCATATTTATCAATTAACAGCCCACAATATTATTACAATTAATACATTTAATACAAGTTCCAAAATGGCATTAATTGGAATCGATTAGTAGACTGTGAATTAAATTTGACGCGATTCATAGACCCAATTATGATACATTATTTCGGTCTACCGAGCTAACTTGCTGAACTAATGCTCAAATTTTCAGTTTCATTATCTGTGATAGATACTATAAAGCTAACAAATACGGGGACAATGGGAACAAAATTTATTCCAGATAACTCAACAGACATTATATAGACTCCGGTTTCATTGAATTGATAGGATGCCAAGAATGTTCCACTTATTGAGTGGTAGAGCGATTCGCCATACTTACTAGATAATTTGAATACTTCACTACGGTCTTTTTCTATAATTAGGTCACAATCGACGTGACGAAGTCTAGTCTGATTATTCATAGTATTATCAAACAAGTCGATTCTAAGAAAGGTAACCTTTCCTTTACTTGCCTGCTCTGGGCTATATTGGATTTCAACTAGATATTTTCCATCAGGCGTTGTACCTTTAATATTTTTTAAATTGACGTTACTCGTGGCAAATGGATTATTAGCAATTAGGGAAAGGCCGACATGACATTGCCCTAGAATAATTATGAGTTGTAATAAAAATAAAATAGAACAGTAATTCAGTAATTTCACAGAAATAATTACACAAGGCTCTATTTCATTTTATGCAAATTAATTATTAGTTCTAGACAAATATTTGTTATTATCTGCATATTCTCTGCTTTTAGTGATTACAGCATTTGGATAGATCGAACGATTTCATACCTCAAATACAGTCTAGTCGTTTGTAACCATATATGACACAATTTTCAGACCTATTTCATTTCAAATGGTTCTGATTTGTCATTTGTATCTGCAAGTTCTTTGCTATGTGCTTTCTTAAGCCAAAGGGGGGTGATTAAGGTAGTAATAGCAACCATTATTATGATGGCAGTATAAACATTTGAAGTCAAAACACCTGAGCTTACTCCGATTCCTGCGACGATTAATCCTACTTCACCTCTTGAAATCATCCCGATTCCTACATTCATACCTTTAGATTTATTCTTCAAAAATAATATTGCAGGTAAACCGCACCCTACTAACTTACTAATGATTGCAACTACAATCACAACGGCAGACAAGATTAACACTTCTACATTTATTCCCGTAAAGTTTACTTGAGCTCCAATAATTGCAAAAAATAACGGAGCAAATATTATTTCTAATTTCTTTGCATATTCTTCAACTCTTTTGATTATTTTCGTGCTAGCTACGGCCATCCCTACAGAGAATGCTCCAACTATGGGCGATAATCCTACTGCCGCAGCTATCGCAGAAGCGCCAAAAAACGACGCAGTTACAATTCCTTCAACACTTCCTTTTGCCTTCCATAATTTTTCTGTATTTACTATTCTTGGTATAATGAGTATAGCACCAATTAGTAACACAGCAAAAATGCCAAGTATTTTTAGAATCAAAAATATGATATCAAATACATTTGGTGTCAAATTACCGGTTTGAACCATGGTAACAACAACCGACAGAACTGCTATTGCAAGAATATCATCAACTATGGCTGCGCCCAACATTAGTTTGGCTTCCTTTGTATGTATTCGTCCTAACTCTGTTAGAACAGTTACCGAAATCGCAACACTAGTAGCTGTAAGTGCCGTTGCTATAAGTATAGATTGTAATCCTTCTAATCCGAATATTGTAAAAACATAGAATCCTAAAAAGAATGGGACTATGACTCCACAGGCTCCAATTGTAAATGAAGCTGCACCACCTCTTAAGAATTCTCTTGGAGTAATGTGAAGTCCTGCTATGAATAGTATCACAAGTCCAGCAATTTCTCCTATTTGAAGAACGGTTTCGTTCAGGATGACGAGTGGTTTGCCATCGAACATAGGAAATGAGCCAAGCGCAAACGGTCCTATTATGATACCTGCTACTAATTCACCTAAAACGGCAGGAAGTCTTAATTTGTTAAAAATTTCAGCAAATATTTTTGCAGCAAAAAGAAGTATGGCAAGAGAGATTAAAACTTGAATTATTGTGCCTTGTTCTATTGCCAATTCAATATTCCTTTATGTAATAGACATTATAAAACATAAGGCAACAGGTCGTTTGTGAATCAAATTTGACATAATTTTTTGACCCATTAATTTCGCTGATAATTTATAATGTGGGTTCGGTGGAACTGATAATGCAGGCACTCTAATTTTGGAACCCTAACCATA
>JARBAW010000040.1 GCA_029237505.1 Nitrososphaerales archaeon | reverse complement strand
TGACACATATCCTTATTCTTACTCAGTTTTATTATTCTTGAGTCCGAAATAACACGAAAGGCATTGAGATTTCGCGTGTATGACACCCAGGTTTCCACACGTAATACATTTTTTATAATAATCAATCGTAGAATCTGAAGACTTTATCTTCTGCATACATCTGCCACATACAGGAGCTTCAAGCGCATAGCTTGAAAGAAAACCCTTTCCACATTGGTTGCATCTAAGGCTATACATCTTTCCTTTAGGTCTCCACTTCCTAAATACGTCTGTAAATCCCATATTCAATATGATGTCAAAAGACCATATTAACGTACATTTATTCATGGTTAAAACTGATTTGATAAACAATATTAGGTCTCAAGATGCAGTCCAAGGAAATAATCATATGAAGAAATTTAATTAATCCAGCTAATGATATTTTAACTTTATAAACTCACTAAAAACGGAACCGACTATAAAGACGGACATCTCCAACTAATTCCACACCGTCACTAATTGTTTTAATTTGGCTAGTTAGACCAGTTTGATTTATTTCAATCCCATTCACTAGATTTTCCATGCTAAGAGTCATGAATAGACTATCGATCAGTAACACTACATTCATTTCATTTAATCTAAAACTTCTATTTTTTTTCCTTTGTTAATTCAAGTATTTATTGTTTCTTTATTGATATTTTATAAAAAGGTAATATCTCTACTATTATATTCGCAAATTTAATGTATTATTCATTTCTTATCCTCCTCTCTTTCCAGTCTTCTCAGTCTATGATCGAGATCTCTTAGATGACATCCAAAACATTTGAACTCGTCTGCTTCGGTGTTGAGATTGTAAAGTTCCTTTACTTCCGAACTGCATACAGGACATTTCATTTCTCATTTGTTATTTGATCTCCCTTTTGTGCTTTTTGGATGCAATACTAGATTTACAAGTGATACAGACATCTAAACATTTACAATTTGTTTAATAGTTATTTAATTCAGATGGCAAATTCCGAAACAATATTGCACGCTTTAGCCGCAGTTTCATAAAGTTCATTACTAAAAATAAGATCTATTAGAATCGCAAGATCCTGACTATATCCTTTTTCGGTAGAGTTAGATTTCTGAATAATCTGGTAGAGATAAAATGATAAGAGACAGTAAAAAACACAATCAAGAATTAGATTATTTGATTTGTCACATACGAAGCAGATCTCGTCCACTCTCTCAATACGGCTTAACATTTGGGGAGAATTTTTGTATATTATCGTTCCCTCTATCAGATACATAGACGTTGCCATCAGAATCTATTGCCAAATGCTCTGGATCTTCAAATTGACCTGGACCAATACCAAAGGAACCAAATTTTGTAATAAAGTTACCATCGTTGGTAAATTTAAGAACGCGGGGTTGCATGCTACATCCAGGATCAGATTGAGGATCCGTAACGTATACGTTATCTTGTTTATCCAGTGCGATGTGTTCCATGTGGCAAAACTGATAATTCTTATTTCCTTTGGAACCCCACATAAGAATTGGATTCCAATTACTATCAAATTTCTGAATTCGCTCATTTCCTCGTTCATTTACAAAGAAGTTGCCTTTTGAATCCTGTTCAATAGTAGTGGGAAGATTAAATTGTCCACTCATATTACCAAATCCCCCAATGATTCTTACGAAATTCCCGTTTATGTCGAATTGTTGGATGCGGTTATTTTTGGAATCTGCCACGTACACATATTTCCCTTGATTATCAACTTCCACATGACGTGGATTATCAAATTTTCCAGGCTTATCACTTGGGGCAGTGCTGTTATTCCCAAACTGCAAAATGAAGTTTCCATTTCTATCGAACTTTTGTATCCTGTGATTTCCTCTATCGGCAATCCATACATAGCCTTCGTTGTCGACGTCTATGCCGTATGGAACAAGAAACTGGCCATTGTCACCACCTTTTTCTCCAAACATGAAGATAAATTTCCCAGTTTTATCAAAAACCTGTATACGGTTACCATCTCTATCTACCGCATATAGATACTTCTCCTCATTATCGAACTCTAAATCATGTGGGCGTAGAAATTCACCAGGACCTGTTCCTTTAATACCCCAACTAGTAACGAATGTATAATCCTGTATTGAGTTTGAATCTTGTCCTACCGACGAATCCATACAAGAAGTAATAACAAAATATAGAAACGCTAAGACCAAAGTCAAACAAACAAATTTAGTACTTTTCAAGACACTTTATCGGTAGTTGAACTAATAATTATAACAATTGATACAGTTGTATAAGTATTAAAAGAGACAACTGGTGGAATTAATATTCTATTCTCACATTAGGGAATCAATGTAGATTTTAAATAAAGTTGTATTGTTCCGATCAAAATTAGTGCGGAATAGACACGTTATATGGACATTTATATAAGATCTCTAGTACGAGTATCGAAGTGTATTCATGGATTTTGGATTTAGCGAAAGAAATGCAGGGTTTATAAATTACTTATTCGTCCACTTGTATATGTCAAAGAATGTTTACTTCTGTTCTGCAATTGTTCTTGCAGCAATGTTCACTTTACTAATCTTAGGAGCAAATGACACGTATGCACAAAACAAATTTAGGGCGAAACTTGATGCAAACAACGAGGTCCCGCCTGTCGATTCTGCAGCAGAAGGTGTTGCCACCTTCAAATTAAAGGATAATGCAATTAAATCCAAAATTAATATAACTGGAATTACTGATGTTTCCGGCGCTCAGATATTCATGGGTAAAATAGGACAAAATTCGGATCCTATAGTCGACTTGTTAAAAACTGGTGAGAAATCCAACGAAGCAGCAGGAGTCTCAATTAAAGGAAACTTTACTGCATCTGACTTAGAAGGTTCCATGAATGGAAAAGATCTTGCAGCACTTCAATCCGCAATGGCCTCGAATCAAACTTTCGTAAATATTATGACATCTGAACATCCAGATGGTGAAATAACGGGACATATCTATTCCAAAGGCAGTACAACGGGGGCCGAAGATAATTCGGGTAATTCTGATAGTGAAGGGGTTTCTGAGGAACAAGGGGAGGAATCAGAAGGCAGTAATGGCGAAGGTAGTGAGGATTAATTTATTACCTTAACTTTTTTATTTCCTTCTTCTTGCCCTTAACACATCCTTGATGAAATATCCAATTTAGAATTTTGATTTATACTAAAAACATAGAATGATATCTATGAATACAATTCTATATAGGATGTTCTAGGTAGAGCTGCACCATTTTAGAGAACGGTATTTGTAACTAGAACTGGTGCGCAAATGTTGAATACCATAATCCGACCAATCCTATTATCATGATTAGACAATTTATGGCAGTTCTTATTTGTACATATTTAGGAATAGTTCACTAGAATTTGGACCCGGTTCTTTAATCTGATTCGGTGGATTGCCTAATACGAAAATTTTTCTATTCATAAATTCTGTTTTACCTTAGTGGATAAAAGTCTGTGTTTTTTTTACCCATTGTTCTTACTCAATCCACTTATACATTGTTTAGTATTAGTCTACGACAACAAATGGCAACCACCAAAAACGTGTTGATGCTTGTAGTTCTGTCTGCCGGATTGC
>JARBAW010000039.1 GCA_029237505.1 Nitrososphaerales archaeon | reverse complement strand
GCCCCTGGCCAGGTGTTCTTTGCCCAGGTTCATATTTCTTTGCTAATTGGGCTAATATGCTCACTGCCAATTATTATCAAGGAAATATTTGGCTTTATTTCACCTGCATTTGATCCATCAAAAAACAAGGATGAATTTCAGGAAGAGGATATTGAGAAAATGGGCAAAAAGTCATTTTCAAGATTTGGGCTATTTAAGGTAATCTCGCCAATTGTTTTACTGTTCATCCTTGGTGTGGCATTCTCATATGTGTTCGTAATTCCATTCACCCTTAACTTTCTGTACAAATATGGTGAATCAATAGGCGCTGAAACATTTCTGACAGTTAATGATTTTATAGCATTTGTACTGCAATTCGTATTGGCCTTTGGCATTGCATTTCAGCTTCCGGTCATTATGTATGTGTTGTCACTTAGCGGCGTGACTGACTCAAAATTCTGGCTGAGAAACTTTAGATATGCAATAATAATCATTTCAGTATTTGGTGCGATAATAACACCCGATGGTAGTGGTGTCACCATGTGGTTTGTTGCATTACCAATGATTGCTCTATATGCTATTGGAATCATTGCCATTAGACGAAGAGAAGGTAAGGTAATTACCGTTTAGCCATCACAGTTTAGCGCATAAAATAAAAGAAGAATAGTAGCAAAAGATAATTATCCATTTTTCATATTTGAAACTACGCAGTGAGTAAATTGGATCAATTAAAATCTTCAATCCTTCAAAGTGAGACAGATAAGCAATATCCAAGCTACTGGAAGGAGCTTCCTGAAAACACCCGAGTCATGTTGATATCTGCGATTTATTCTGGTGAAAATCAAAAGGTCCAATTAAAATTCTATGATCCCAATTTACATGTGATTTATTTTTGGCAGGACAAAACTGATCATAAACCATATTGTTATACTAAATTAGAATTCCAAAAAAGGGCTGAAGAAATCGCGGCAATTGAAAAAAAGTTTGAACTAAGGACCATTCCAAAAATGGATTTGATGACGGACAAAGAAATTCAGGCAATAAAAATAATTGCTCCCGATCCTCTTTCGATTGGCGGAAAGGGAGGCATTAGAGAAAAACTAAACGTATGGGAAGCCAATATAAAATATCATGAAAATTATCTCTACGACACTCGACTGATTCCAGGTTCATACTACAAAAGGAAAGGTGAAGAGATTGTCGCAGACCCCTATTCAATGTCTGAAATTGTTCATAACGCGTTAAAAAATTTTCTATGGGATAAAATCTTGGATAGTAAGGAGGCAAGAAATGACAAGTATAGAGAATATGTGAGAGAGTGGGCTGATCTTCTAAACCAACCTATTCCAGAAATGAAAAGAATTGCTCTTGATATTGAAGTCGATTCAGAAGAAGGACGTATGCCGGTTCCAAGGGAACATGATCGGATGATAACTGCCATTGGTATCGTATCCAATGATGGCCTAAGAAAAGTATTAGTTTTAGAGCAAGATAAGAATCCCAATGATGGTACCCCTCTTATTCCAGAGGCAGAAATATGCAAGACTGAAAAAGAACTCTTGGAAAAGACTTTTAAAATTATCTGGTCATACAGCTTACTAGTTACCTTTAATGGTGATGATTTCGATCTTCCATATCTGTACGAAAGATCTCAAGATCCTGCAATTGATCCTGTAAATCATACCATTATACCCAAGGAGGAAATTCCGATACTTGTAAAGCGAGATTCATTCATCAAAAAAGGTATTCAGGCAGAACCAGTTCAACTAAAACATGGAGTGCATATTGATCTATTCAGGACATTTCAGAATAGATCTATTCAAATTTACGCATTCAGCCACAAGTATTCTGAATTCAAACTAAATGCGATTGCAGAAGCGCTACTAAAGGACAGCAAGATTGAATTTGATGGAAACATAAGTGATCTTCCGATTCAAAAACTTGTACAGTATTGTCTAAAAGATACCGAGTTGACCTTTAGATTAACTAGCTTCAATGACAATCTCTTGCTGAAATTATTATTTGTAATTGCCAGAATATCCAGACTTTCTGTTG
>JARBAW010000006.1 GCA_029237505.1 Nitrososphaerales archaeon | reverse complement strand
GGTTATGCGGGTTACCATGAGGTGATACCTTTTATGTCCAAAGAACCGGATCTACAACTCAAGGGAAAACAATCAGGAGATGTTTTGACTATTCCCTGGGAACAAGTCATACATAAGCATGTGAGAACATCCGATAATATTGATATAGGAGATGTAGATAAAGTTGGCAACGAATTCATTGTAGTGAGAGATGGAGTGGCAAACATTCATCTGTATTATATTCCGAAGCCATATATTACAAACTATGATGGTAGTTCCTTATGGATCGAAGTACCTAGCGGACTTGTCGGTCCTAAATTTGAACGTCAAGATGAACCAACGCAAGAAGAAATCGAAATGTTGATGAATGAAATTCCAGACTGATTTGAATTTTCAACTTTTTGTTTATGATTAGAAATTAGAAGGTTAAGGCAGGCTGACACTATGAATTTCGTTCTCACAAGTTGCGCACATAAACCTTTTACAGCTTTCACACCACTCGACATTATTAGTTGTATTACAAGAATCACATTCCTGCAATATTATTTCGCTCCGCGTTTGCGCTCAGCTGCAACATGATACTCTAAAGCACAACATTACTATTAAGGATCTCAAATTATCTTATGGGTAACTTGTTGATTAAGTTACAGATTCATCAATTATCACACGCTCTGGCATTTTGCTTTATTTATTTTATTTATTAGTGGCATATTTTAGTTTTAGAACTAAGAGTATTATGTTTAAGGTAACACCGATTGCATTTGCTATTGCAATTATGATGTCTCCTTTCAATACTCCATACAAGACCCATAAAGATAGTCCAGTAATAAGTGAGATAATGAGCCACTTTGATACATCGTCGGTCTTCCTGGTTTTTAGTGATTTTCTAATTTGGGGTACTGTGCTCCATAGGCTGAATAGAGTCGCAGACATGCCTATTAAAAATACCAGATACGTACTCATTCCACCATGCCACGGTGTGACCTTTTTTCTAAAGATATTATAGAATAAATCAAAAAAAATCTTCTCATCTAAAATAAATGTACAATATAATTTATAATATGATTATTGGATTTACATTTGTCAAATAACCTTATGATTTGTGCTTGAAGCAATCGTCAGACTTGAACAGATCTGAAGATTCAGCCTTTTTACATTCTTCATGGCTTTGGAAACACACTGGACGATCTTCGGGGAATGCCGTCATGTAACACCAATCGGACCAAAAACCTGAATCCTTTAGTTCAGCTGCAGATACAAAGAATGAATTCAAACAGTTTCCCACAATAATTAGTAGCGATAGTATAATAAGTATCGGAGCTCCCTTATGGTTCACTAATTCATATTGTCACAAATAATAATTAAGTCTTCAGGGAAAAATTATACATAAATTTATTCAGAATGTGATACTACGATTTGGTTTCATAGAATTTGTCTCCTCTTGTTACCAAGAATAAGTTTAATCAGCTTGCCAGAGGTTTATCTGTCCAAAATCTGTTCATAATCTACCTGAAACGAATCATGCATAATTTTCCAATTAAAATAGCGAATCACAGGATCAGACAAAATACAACTTACTGATATTTTTTTCACTAATTATCATAAAAATAGCCGTCTTCGTCAAATACTGATCTTGCATCGGAAATGATTCTATCCTCGTATGTGATTGTATTTTCATTTTCCAGTTTTTCATTTCTAAGAATTTCTAAGAGTGAGAGGGAGATTATTTCACCTGCGTTTCCAACTAGCTTTGAATCGATTTGCTTCTTTAATTTATGGGAGAGTGTTGGTTCTGATTGGAAATTCTTGATGTTCTCATGGAATATTTCTCTTTCTATGTCAACTTTATTGTCACTTTGCACAGTAACACTCTTTGTTTCATCAGTTGACAGATTATTTGTATTGATAAATGACAACATGGCTCCCTTGTTTGCAATGTCCAAGCTAAATTTTCCAAAATCAATGTTTGAACGTTTTCCAATTAATTTCCCTTTCACTTTTAACAAAACTACCTTATTTTTGACCTGTAGTTCGGATATATTTCTTGTAATTTCATTTTCTAATTTTTCTGTACTCCAACTTAAGGATACTATTTCATCATAGAGGATCTCTGCCACATTAATCTCAACAAATCTGTAATCCAAAATTTTATTCTCAAACGAAACGATGTAGAAGCCACGTTTCTCTCCTTTTGCAGTCTCTTCTAAATCCTGAAATGTAGAACCAAAAAGAGGACCAGGATAAACTATCAGGCTACTGTCAATTTTCTTTTCGAGTCGCTTGTGAATATGTCCGCCACCATAATAATCAAACCCTTTTGGAAGAAGAGAGAGGGACAATGAGTCCCTAAATGACCTATCTGAAGGAAGAATTTCTTGAATTCCTGCATGGAGGAGGAAGATCTTGAATCCTTCTTCCATTTCTAGACTCTTTTTATCAAGTTTTTCATAAATCTCTTTATCTAATCCAACCTTTCTTCCGGAAATACCAGTTATCTTAGCCCCAGTCTTTTTGTCAAAAAAGAATCTTAATACAACGGAATTAGCATCGGTTCGAAATTCCGTTGGTTTGATAAAAAGTTCCGCTGAATGTAGAATATCGATCATAGAAATATTTGCATTGTTAAAATCATGTGAACCATATATCATGTACACATCTATTCCCGAATCTCTTGCTTGCTTTAGGATTTCAACGGCCCGCTTGACGGGTCCAAGTTGAGGAATATTCACATCAAAAAAATCCCCGGTAATTATTATGAAGTCGACTTGTTCTTCTATGGAGATCGATATTGATTTCTCAAATGCTTGTAAATTGAGATCCCGGAGTTTGGGATTTCTCCATGATCCTAAGTGGCAGTCAGTTATATGAGCAAACTTGTACAATTATTTGTATTCATTCCCAATTGTATTTTAATATTCAATGTTCATACATGCTTGAGTATCCAAGGACCTTTTGGACTCTACTATATTTATTTGGCTGAACCTAATATTGAAAAGGTCAATTAACTCTTCCAAGTCCGAAAGCCTCGTGCAGTGATCTTACTGCTTTTTCACAGTCAGAATTATCAACAACAAATGCTAGATTGAGTTCTGAAGAGCCCTGTGCAATCATAATTACGTTGATATTATTTTTTGAAACTGCTGAAAAAACCTTAGCAGCAATTCCCTTAATACCTCTCATACCAGAACCCACTACCGCAATAACCGCCACATCTTCGTTGACCCTAACATTCTTAATGACCTTGTCAAGCAGTGTCAAATCCAATGTAGTTGTAGCGGTATCTAAATCGTCTTTTTTTACTACCATGGAGATGCTGGATTCGGAAGGGCTCTGAGAGATCATCATGATGTTTACGCTTTTTCTAGCTAATGCGTCAAAGATTCTCGCTGCTGTGCCAGGCGCGCCTACCATTCCTCCGCCGCTAACATCAATTAATGCGGTGTTACGAATAGCTATTATTGACTTTACTATCTTTTGAGAACTTTTACTAGGATTTTTTGAGATCACCGTTCCCACATTTGATAAATTAAATGCATTCCTTATTCTAATGGGGATCTTTGTATCCATGACAGGTTCAAGTGCCCTCGGATGCATATACTTCGCACCAAATAGCGATAATTCAATTGCTTCTGCAAATGATACTTCTTTAAGGACTTTAGCTTCTTTTACTATGTGTGGATCGGCTGTCATAAGACCATTTACATCTGTCCACAGCCAAACTTCATCAGCATCAATACAGACAGCAATAATCGTTGCAGTGTAATCTGATCCACTTCTCCCAAGTGTAGTTATATTTCCATTTTGATCTGCACCGATAAATCCGGTAATAACTGGGATCTTATTTTCTTTTAGAAGAGGATCGATGTGATACTTCACCCGTATCTTAGTTGTATCTAAAAGAGGTCGAGCATGACCAAATTTCGAATCTGTCAAAATTCCCGCTTCCTGACCTGTCAGGTATACGGAATCAAGTCCCTTATCCAAAAGAGAATATGAAATTATGGGAGTAAGAAGTCGTTCTCCAAAAGAAAGCAGATAATCCATTCCTTTTTCAGTCACTTCTGTAAGCATTACAATGCCATTCAAAATATCTTCCATTTCTTTTAGAAGAGCTTCAACTACTTGGACTGCTTTTGACTTGTAATTCTTATTTTTGATACAGTCTTGTATTATGTCAACATGTATTTTTCTAGTCTCGTTGATAAAATCCTTAATCTTTCTCTTGTCGCGTTTCAAAACATATTCTGAAACATTCAAGATCTCATCGGTCATTCCCATAACTGCTGAAAAAACTCCAATTATTTCGTTACCTTTATCATGATATGACTTGATCAAATTAGTAATATGGACTATCTTTTTTCCAGAATCTACCGCGGTGCCCCCAAACTTCATTACAAGGCGCATTTAAGACAATCTATAGTGATTATACAGATTAATACATGTATTGTTACCCTTCGAGAGCATTAGAGTTAATCAAATAAAGAGAGATTTTTATTTGGTTGGTTCCGTACCTAGAACGTGTCAAATTTATCGCATGATGACAAACTCCTCCTGATTCAATACTGTGTATATAAATATGATTCTGAAGAAACTTTGAAGGAAAAACTACAAGGATATCTGTCAGCTAAAGATATTGAATCTGCAATAGATACGCTGATAGCTACACAAAGGATTCGCAGAATTGGACAGGATGTACTTCAAAATAATGAGAGTCATACGGGCACAATACCAGAAATTCCAGAAAATCTGAGGTCTATAGTAGATAACTTGTAATGTTACTCAAAAAGTTAAAAAAGTAAGCGAATTTAAATAAAAATTTTACTCGCCGTAATAGCGAGTTTACTTATTTCCCATGATTCCGCCGAATATGTTCTTTAGCGCATCCAAGACTGGATTGCCAGTTTGATTACTTGCTGTTTGAGTTGCATTTGCGGTTTCATTAGCAACATTACTAACAGCCGTTTCTGTTTCATCCATTGCTGTTTGAGTTGCATTTGCGGTTTCATTAGCAACATTACTAACAGCCGTTTCTGTTTCATCCATTGCTGTTTGAGTTGCATTTGCTGTTTCATTAGCAACATTACTAACAGCCGTTTCTGTTTCATCCATTGCTGTTTGAGTTGCATTTGTTAAATCTGATGAGGCGTTTGAAGCTGCATTAATTAGTTCATTAGCCTCCTCATTCACAGCCGCTCCTGTCTCGTTGGTTACGTTTGTTAGACCTTCAGATGCGTTTGATAGACTTTCAGATACGTTGCTACTTACGTTAGATAACATATTCATTGTATTGTTCATTGCAGTCTGCGTAGCGTTTGACGCAGCATCTGAGGCCAAGTTAAGTACATTGTCTGCTTTGCTCATTAATTCACCGGTAGCATTGGCCGTTGCATTTGCAGCAGAACTGAGGATATCTTTAGCTTCTCCCATGGCCGTTTCTGTTGCATTAGCAGTAGCATTTGCAGCAGAACTGAGGATATCTTTAGCTCCACTCACTACTTGACTTGTTGCATTAGATGTAGCATTTGAGAGAGTGTCCATTGCTTCGCCTGTTGCGTTAGCAGTAGCGTCCATTGCTTCGCCTGTTGCGTTAGCAGTAGCGTCCATTGCTTCGCCTGTTGCGTTAGCAGTAGCGTCCATTGC
>JARBAW010000038.1 GCA_029237505.1 Nitrososphaerales archaeon | reverse complement strand
TTATTGCTCTGTATCTTCTTCCTCTTCTTCTATCTCTTCCTGTTCGGCATCCTGTAGTTCATGGACTTCATCTTTGATTTCCTCATTTTCAAATTCCTTCTTTTCACTTTCAGATTCCTCTGTCATTATTAGAATCTGGTAGACATGATATAATAAGAATATTCACAAATGCCTAAACATTACCTGTATGTCCTTGATAGTAATGAAATAGCCTTTGGCAAGCCTTATATCTGAAAAAGTCTCTCTTATCTTAAGAAAATGGGTAGTAAAGCCAACGAGTGGAAACTTGAAGGTGATTATTTTGAAGGTTGCAACTGTGACTCAATTTGTCCATGTATATTCTTACAGGACCCTGACAAAGGATTCTGTAATGCTGTTGTTGCTTGGCATATAGAGAAAGGTCATTATCAGCAAGTACAGCTTGATGGATTGAACTCTGTTGCCGTCTTTGTTGCGCCAGGGAACATGTTTACTGGACCAAAGCTGAAGGCTGCCTTTTACTTTGATGGACACGCAAGCGAAGAACAAAATGATGCCATGACCAAAATATTTTCCGGTCAATCTGGTGGTTTTTTTGCTGCAGCAGCAAACCTAGTCGGGGAAGTAGTTGGAATTAAGCCTGCTCCGATAACATTTGGAATGGAAGGTAAACGTCGGTGGTTGCAGATTCCAGAATATCTGGAATTAGAGATAGAGTCCCTAAAAGGGAACGATCCTAACAAAGATAGTTTGGTAACAAATCCTTCATTTACTGTAGCTCCTGGATATGATCCTGTAATATCGCGTTCTACAAAACATTCTTATGCAGATTTCGGATTTAAATGGGATTCTTCTGGAAAGAACGGTTTTTATTCAAGATTTAGCTACGGGCCATAAACATGTAAATGAATTATCTGATAAAAATCAGGACTTAAATTGTGAACCCATCTGCACTACAACCCATAACATAGCGAATTCTTACCATATCATGGGACATTCACTTATCATGAATAGGACTTAAAATCAATGCAATTTGTCGATGCAAATTTTATATATTGGATTATTCTCCAAGAGTTCAAATGGCAAGCATGAATAGTTGGAAGTTATTTATCTGTGTAAGTCTACTATCTTCATTCGTCGTATTATTAGTCATGAACAATGAGTATATTTACGGTCAACAAGATAATGGAACTACAAAAGTAGTTCACGCAGGTGAGGGGAACGCAAGCGCAGTTATTCTTGCTTTCATACCTCAAAGTATTGAAATAAATGCCGGTGATAGTGTTCAATGGATTAACCCAACACAAGTTGCAGAACCCCATTCTGTTACTTTTCTTGAGGATCAAAAGTATTTTGCAGACTTTGTTGCGCCGTTTCTAACTGATAACTCGACTGATTTCAAGCCACTAATTCCTGAATCAAATTCCGAGCCAGTATTTCCACCAGGTGAACCAGGAAATACAGCCAAGGGCGTTCTCTTGGTAAACGCAAGAGCTGTTTTGCCAGTAGTAATTGATTCAAGCGGCCAGAAAGTATCATATCTTCCACCTAACTCTAATTATGCCATGAATGGGACTGAAAAATATGTAAATGCTGGTTGGCTTTGGCCTGAAGGGATGTCACCAGCAGGCGGTCCTCCTATTAGTAAATTTACTATTACATTTGAGAAACCTGGAACATATGCTTACTTGTGCAATGTTCACCCGTGGATGACAGGTAGTGTAACGGTAAAGTAAAACACGTATCTAATGACCATCTAAGGAACTCGTACTCATAGGAAAAGTTAACTTCCCCATACCGATCTCATATTCATTCCATGAGTCTTTAAGCGGGCACGACTTATTAGGGATAGTATGTGTGTGAATTATTGATGAGAGTTGGAATTTTCTTACCACACATTGGCGATAACAGTACCAAGGAGAATATTTTATACGTTGCCAAAGAATCAGAAAAAGCAGGGTTTGATTCAGTTTGGGTACTGGATCGATTGTTATGGCCCCTCAATCCACAGACGCCATATGTGGCGAGTGCTGACGGATCTCTTCCTCTTCAGTATCAGAACGTACTTGATCCTTTGACTACTTTGACATATGTTGCCGCTGTTACCAATGAAATATTGTTGGGAACTTCTATTATCGATATGTTTTTTCAAAACCCAGTCGAACTGGCGAAGAGATTTGCTACGCTTGATATTCTCTCAAATGGTAGATCTATTGCCGGGTTGGGAATTGGCTGGTCAAAAGATGAGTATGAAGTGTCTGGTATTCCTTTCAAGAACAAAGGTAACAGAGCTGATGAGTACGTTCAAGTGTTGAAGAAGATATGGACTGAAGAAGTTGTAGAATTCAAAGGACAATTTTACAAAATTCCTCCTTCAAAGATAGATCCGAAACCTGTACAGAAGCCTCACCCTCAAATACTCTTTGGAGGATTTAGTCCAAAGACATTCTCACGAATAGTAAATTATGCTAATGGATGGATAGGTATTGCCGGATTTGGTCCTCTAGAGCAATTGGGTCAAATGATAAATAGTTTAAGAGAAGAGGCAAGAAAGAATAATAAAGATCCATCCAAGTTTGAAGTTGTTATTGGTGCATATCCAAATATAATTGAATCTGCATCATCGTCTACTCAGACAAGATCTCCTATGACAGGAACCATTGATCAAATAGGAAGTGACATTGAGCAGATCAAAGCAATGGGCGTGAATCATGTGTTCTTTGGTCACATGTTTTCTTCCATTGGTCAAGATGTCAATAAAATGATTGATATAACGAAGCAGTTGGCTGTATACGCCAAATAATTTTTGTGTAAAGTTCGGTTATTATCTCTATTTTGAATGTAATCCTCTTATGAGAACAGTATCAAATTAGGTTTTTCATAATCTAGAAATAGTAGAATGAACACTATGGTATAGAATATATTGGTTGTCAGTAAATAACACTACCATGTCAACTATGACCAAGGATGAGATAAGAAATTTTCTTTTGCAAGGGACTCTTACGGGTAAACTGGGAACTATCAATAAAGATGGAACACCACATGTAGTTCCAATATGGTATACGATAGATGAGGGGGACGATATTATTTTTAATACTAACGGTCAATCAGTAAAGGCCAAAAACATTATGAGAGATAACCGAGTTCGTTTATGTGTCGATGATCAAACTCCTCTTTTCTCGTTTGTTCTTATAGATGGGATTGCACAGATAGAGAGAGTAGAATCAAGCGAGATTTACAAATGGGCCAAGAATATTGCTGCAAGATATATGGGTCATGACAAATCAGAAGCATACGGCAAGAGAAATAGCGGAGAAGGAGAGATATTAGTAAGAATCAAACCGACTCGGATATTTGGTCAAAAAGATACTGCAGGATGGTAACTAGATCACAAATGTTTAGTAAAGGAAATAAGAAATCAAAATGGAAAATGGATTATGATGACACTATTTACAAGATTTATGATTGGAACGGAAATCTAGCAGCATATTTCTTTCCAAACTACGAGCTGGAAGAAACT
>JARBAW010000037.1 GCA_029237505.1 Nitrososphaerales archaeon | reverse complement strand
TTCCGAGAGTTCTTTATTCGCTAGAGGCCCTTGAAGTTTATCTTTTGTTATATTTCCGTTCAAAGATATGACTTGGTTTTGGGCATTTGCGGCAGATTCTGGCCCTGACAATGTAACGACGACATCACCATTTTGCCCTGCAGTTCCGTTGTGTATATGTGCTCCTGTTATTTCGCTCAAACCGGTGATATTAAGCCAATAAGATACTTTAGTACCATTTTCGTCAGTCTGGAACTTGGCCGAACCAGTAGCAGTAGACGGTGTTGCAGGAACTTCATCCTTACCCGATAGACTTGCAGAAAATGTTTCTCCTTCCTGTGCTTGAACTGAAACAAGGTATAAAGAGATTGTAGCGATTGATAATATTGCAGCTAATATTGCTATAATAGGTAATTTGTGTTGTTGTGACATTAAAATATGATAGCCTAATTACTATAAATACTCTCTATTGTTGATAATAAGTTCGAAAATCAAATTCGAACATGATGTGATTGGAAAGAACAGAGTGATTAGATACTGACTGTATGATAAGTCAAGTTATTATACTAAATGTTCAACGTCAGATCACGGTTAACTTTGTCGTAACACTCCGGTGGGATGGCTCTGCGCTTAGTCCCATCGGTTTTTCTATTTAAAGTATATTGGTCATGTATAATTTACTACGAATCATACATGCTGATGGGATATAACTCTACTTATGTCCCGTCGGTATTATTAAGTTTAGAGCGACAGCTTATCGAAGGGCCTTTTTTGTGATCTTTGTGCCATGTGTTACTGAATAATTGAGATGTTATAACAAGTCCTCTTCTAAGTAACGCAATAATGATACCAAGTTTCGATACATTCACAGGCAAACTTCCAAGCAAAACGATTATCCTTAACCAGAATTGCATCAGAGAGAATAAGGAATTTGTAGAGATTTTGTGGAGGTATTAGAGAAGTGAATAATGTGCTTCAATACCTCTGTCATTACATTAGAATTATGATTTGCTCAAATCTAGTAATACAAAACAGCCGAAAAAATTAGGAAATAAGAAATCAGATATTTGATGATTACAAATCAAAATTGATTGGTGCCTATCCGGTGAGACCAAGCACCAACCAATAGTCATCCTAACAATGAATTCTAGATGGACCGTACAGTAACGTCACAGAACTTTATTTAAAATTTATAATACAAGTATCTAACTCGGAGCTAGACAAGTTGATTGTGACTTGTCATTCATTTTTTCTTGATTTGATATTAAATATTTGTATGTAAGGGTGGAGTTGATAATAAATGGACACCTACTTTTGTGGTTGTAATCATCCATATTCTAGTGGGATTCTTCTTGGTGTATGTTGCTGCCATAGCATACAAGAAGAAAAAATACTTACCTATGCTCTATCTGACATTTGGATTCTTCTTCAACTTATAGAAAAAGTAAAAAAAATTAGAGCAACCTAATATCATAAAGACAACGAAAGTAGTTAGAACATTGGATGGATTGGATGAATCGTTTTATACCTTATCTATTAAAGAAATAAACGTTACCTATAAAAGAAATAAATTTTCATTTGACATTCAACAGAAAGCATTGGACGAGAAAATAGTAAGGCTTTGGCAAAAATTCAAAAATTAAGTATGGTACTTTTGAATCACTTTGTTTGATTCTGTGCTTGTGGTAATGGCAGCTGGAAGAATGGAAATCCACTACTACCTAGAGCGTATGGCATTTGTCCATTCCATTTCGTTATGGCCTGCCATTGAAGATACTGCGGGCTTTCTCTTAATTGTTGAGTAATAATCTTTATCGCCTGAGATTCACCATTTGCTTTGGCAGCCGTTGCTCTTGCCTGTCCTTCAGCCTGGGCTACGGTTTGGTTTGCAACAACCTCAATGGCCCTTAGATTATTTTGTTCAGTAAGAAACTTTTGAAATGCAACTACTTTTTGTTCAATTTGGGTAGCAAAAGCATCTGAAAATTTAAAATCAGTGATAAAAACATTTTGTACCTGGATATTATTTGAAGAAAGCGTACTTCTTATGGCATCAGCTATTACACTTTTTGCCGTCTCTCTCTTTGTGATTAATTCTTCAGCATTAAATTTGGCCACACTAGCTTTTACCGATTCTTGTATAGTTGGAGATATGACACGATCAGCATAGTTGACACCCAATATTTGGTAGATCTTGTTTGCTTCCGCAGGGTCGATTCTGTAGTTTAATGCGATAACAGTTTGAACCTCTTGCAAATCGTTCGAAGCTGCAGTTGCTTCTGCTTGGAATTTTTGAGTTCTTACTTCCATTTGAACAACTTGTTCAGCAAAAGGTGTAATGAAATGTACACCTTCTCCTAAAACCCTATTTTCAACAGCTCCAAGATAGAGGACAACTCCTCGATGACCTGCTTCAACAATTACAATTGATTCGGCAAGTACTATTATGATGATGATTACAGTGATAACTACTGCGGCAATTTTTATTTTATTAGTGGTTGGAAATCTTGGAGCTTTATAATATGACATCGCTAATTAAGTTAGAAGTTGTAAGCATTCTATATATATTTAGGCTTGATTCAATTCTTGCATTCCAGTTTCAACAAAGGTGAGAATAAATTATTCTCCCAAAAGAAAGATAATGCTAACAGTCATCGATATGGCTTGTTCGCCGGCAATTATTGGAGTTGCTGGTAAGCCTCCATCAATTTTAGATGATTCGGCAGCATATTCCAAAGGACCGGCAAAGAATGGAGCGGCTTGATCAATATTTACCGTCTTTATTCCAGTTATTCCAAGTCCCAACGCGGAAGCGGCAATATCAGCTTTCTCTCTCGCATTGCCAATAGCTTCTTTTAACAACTCGTTCTTGATTCCTTCGAGTTTTTTATTTGACACGCTAAAGTATATGTTGTTTACATTATTGGCACCCGATGCAACAGAGATATCTATCCATTCTGATGAGCCATTGACATTGTAGCTATCTATCTGTATTGAATTGCTGACTGTAAATCCAACCAGTTTACCTTGATCTTTATCTATGGTGTAATCACGATTTGGAGTAATTGTGAATGATGATGTGCTTGTTTCATTCTCACTCACCCCGGCTGTTTTTAATGCGTTGATGATCTTATTCATTAATTCAGAATTTGTGGCCAACGCAGTTCTCGCCTTAGCATTGGTAGTTTCTACACCTAAGGATACAGTAACTTTGTCGGGTTTTGTTTGGGTTGTTGCAGAACCAGTAACGAATAGAGTCTTGTTATCAATTGCAGTGGTTTGAGCATGTAAGTTGTGATCACTGATATTGCTGGAATAAACCAATAAACAAGTAGTAATCGTGATCAAAAATGTCACAACTACCATTTCCGTATACGCTTGCCTTGTCATGATTGGAAATTATCCTAACTATTATAAAAATTACAGGTAGTCTTGCCCCAGCAGGATATCATAACCAATACGGGCTACCAAACTTTAATGTGCAGATGACAGATAATATTCGTTCAATTTTGCCTCAACACATTTGATTAGAGTAGGTAGATTCTGTATTGGCAGTACACGGAGAATTTATTGACTTGCAAGAAAGTTTTATTACTTGAAATCTGCAACTATGGCAATGGGGTTCTTTCGCCGTACTAAATTTCTTTGCGAGATAGATCAGTTGAAATTCGGCACGAATGAAGAGTTGATAAGTCATATGAGACAAATTCACCATTATCCCATTGTCAAATGCCACGATTGCAGAAAAGAATTTGTTCATGAGAAGGACAGACTGCATCACGTTAGAGAAGAGCATGAAAGAAAGGTAGATCATAGAAAACATAAGGGTTCTTAAATAATCCCTTAGTATTAACAAAGTTCTCTTATCTTATTTTATATACTGTTCCTTTTCCTATAAGAGAGTTTACAATATTGTTAGCAGAAACTTCTGCCATTTTGGAACGCGTCTTATAGGTAGCACTTCCTATATGTGGTAACAGTACAGTTTGTGGCATTTGGATAAGTGGATTGGATGTGGTAATTGGTTCATCTTCATATACATCCAAACCGACTCCTGCTATTTGTTTATCTCTTAATGCTTTGATCAAATGTTGTTCATTAATAACTTTACCTCTTGACGTATTTATAAGAAAGGCAGTCTTTTTCATTAGCTTAATCTTTGATTCATCAATCATGTAAAAACTTGATTTATTTAGCGAGACATGGATAGAAACAAAGTCACTACGTTGTAAAAGTTCTTCTAGTGAAACGTAAGAAATAGAAAGGTCTGATTCGATTTTAAGATTACGGTTATTACTGTAGTAAAGAACATCCATTCCAAATCCTTTAGCACGTTTTGCTACAAGAGTTCCAATTTCTCCAAGTCCAATTATTCCCAAAGTACTTCCATACACATCGTAGCCAAGAAAGAGATCAGGAGTCCAACCAAATTTCCAACTTCCATTTCGCACATGACTATCTGCATTGACAATATTTCTGGCAGCGGATAGAATTAGCGAAAAGGTGAGGTCAGCAGTGGTATTAGCCAGAACGTTAGGTGTATTAGTAACTATGATTTTTCTTTTTTCTGCCTCCTTAATATCCACATGATCATATCCTACGCTATAGCAGCTTATTATCCTAAGATTAGACCCTGCGGCGTCCATTATTCCTGAGTCAATTTTATCTCCTAACATACATAATATTGCGTCTACATTTTTGACATTCTTAATTAGGACTTGTCTGTCAAGTACGTTTACCTCAGGATTCATATTGACTTGAAAATATTTTTTCAATATTGACGGTCCCGGTTCTGGTATTTTTCTTGTAATGAACACTGAATATTTCTGAGTATTATCCATTAAATAATTTAGGATTCTGAATTCCGTTATTAATATGATATGAATCTGGTTTCATCTTGGAATTTTGTTACTCAACTATTACCAATCCTTACTTTTGTTGAAAATAGTACTTTTAATAAAATGATCCCTATATAATATGGTATATTGTAAAATGCCGCAAGTGCGGCTACCTGGGAACCAAAAAATTGTTGTGCAAAAACAGTTACCAAAATATTGTTGACATAGCTCATGACAATAAGCCCTGAAATCCTGTATCTTATTGAAGAGTCCTTATTTATGAAATACATCATGAAATATCCAGTAATCGCAAATATTACAAATAATAAAATCGAAATAAGGGTTGTAAGAATAACAAAAGACGACTCAAGATAAAAATAAATTGAAAAGTTTGAAAATATTGCAAAGTTTATCATATCCATTAAGATAATTGACAAGGGTAATGAGCTCTTCTTAATTGTCGTTGCTAATTTCGGTAAATATTTTTTTATCAATCCACTGCTTATTAGAGGAAATACCAGAGATACAACAAGAAGGAAGATCATATCAAAAATTGGGATTGAAAATTCAGTATTATAAAGTACATATACCAGCATAGGTAATATGAACGGAACGGCAAGTGATGTCACAATTACCATTCCTACGATAATAGAAAGTTTTCCTCCAACATAATTGGTAACAAAAGGAGCACCAAGTCCTGTAGAAATTCCAGATAGTAGTAGTACTGGGAGCGCATGCTTTGGACTAATCTGACTAATAACAACATACATTGTTACTGGTATGATAATCACTTTCATAATTGACAGTATTAATAACAATTTAGGTTTTCTAAAAGTTGACACAAGATCATGGAATTCTAGCTGAATAAGATTTAGAAATAACAATAACCCAAGAATCACCAGAATGTAATCAGAAAAGAGCTCTCCTACAGAAGGGATCAAGATACCAAAGACAGTTGAGAGAAGAATCGAAATTGAAAGTACTAAGAGGACTTTAGTATCATCGCTAGTCAACTAAGTGACTAGACTATACATTACAATAAATATTTATCAATTCATTATGATTTAGAGCTTTAGAAATTGAAAAGTGGATAATGGTACTCATTGAAAAGCCGTATCATTAAATAATAAATATCACATTATAATAGTAAATATCGTAATGAAGCGGGCAATTATTATGCTTAGCATATTGTTACCCACCATAGTGACATTAAGTCATACGTCAGTGTTGGGACAAACTCAAAAAATCTTATCTGATAATACAATGTTTTCTTCTACCAATAGTTCATTCATTAAGGATACTCTTGATTCAATTCATAATGATACAATTCCCAATTATGTTAAACTGTCGGATAATCAAATATCCGAAACATTAAATGATCTACCAGGTTGGGTTGTGCTGGATGGAAAGTTGCACAAGACCTTCAAATTTGTTGATTTTTCAACTTTATTTGAATTTATGTTTAAGGTAGCCGAAGTTTCCCAAAAATTTAACCATCATCCAAACATGACATCAACTTGGAATACTTTGACATTGGATTATGATACGTGGAGTTTAGGGCATGTAATTTCTAATCTTGATGTTAAAGCGGCTCAAAATGTGGAAAAAACATATCAAGATGGTAATTATACCAACATCAAAAGTTGATTGAGTTTGGTTTAAAATTGCAGCAAAGATATAGCGTAAACCAATATACCGATTTGGAATCTTTCGCATTTTATTCGTGAAGATTTCACATAGTCTATTAGGATCTACACGATCACCATCGCTAATTCTAATAAGACTAAATTAATGTCACCTAACATATGTTTAATAAGGAATCTTGCAGAGGATGTGGTTTTTGTTTGACTCCTTTTGCCACCTGTAATATTTGCCAGGAATATGTTTCGTGGATATGTTGTAAATGTGATAGAATTGAGGATTGTATTCATAGTCATAATTATTGCAGAATTTCGTTAAGAAGAAAAATAGAACCAGATTTATTCAAGTCATTTTTATTCGAGGCATTAATCAAAAAATGAAAACTTCAGAATTAGAAAAATTAAGCCTATTTAAGTCAATTACTAAGGAAACGGAGAGCACAACTGGAGATCCCGTATATTGTATAGAATATTTGAATCAACCCTTTTATAGAAACTTGAAGGACATGGTAAAAACACAGATTGGTTCATGCGAAAGATTACTCACTAATACTAAAGGTATCGATGAAAGAAACGTTATCCAAAGGGAAACATTAATTCTGAAATTAGTTTTAGAGTTGCTGGAATATTGATGAATGAAAATATCATAAAAAAAATAATTATATACATCCTCAAGATGATTAATAAATAGTTTCCTTGAATAAGAGCAGCAAATTATTATTGATAGTTCGTCATGCAAAATCAAGTTGGGAATCTCCAGATTTATCGGATCATGATAGACCTCTAAATAATAGAGGCAAACGAGACGCTCCCATGATGGGTAGAAAGCTCCTCAAGGAAGGCCTTGTTCCCCATCTAATAATAACCTCTTCAGCAGTAAGGGCTCACTCTACTGCAAAGAAAGTTGCAAAGGCATGTGGATACGAAGATGAAATTTTGATTGATCCAAGCCTTTACGATTCTGGACATTCAGACTATCTGAATGTATTGACAAATCAGGAGGATAGATATGACATAATAATGTTAGTTGGACACAATCCTATTTCAGAACAATTAGTAGAGGTGTTAACAGGAGAAATAGTTACAATGCCCACATGTGCAGTTGCGTGCGTAAGTCTACCAATAACAGCATGGAAGCAAATAATTGCCAAGACAAAAGGCGAATTGCTTAATCTATGGAGCCCGAAGGGTTTAAAGATTGCATCATTAGAAGATTCACATTAATTTTTGCTATCTCTTTTTCCCATTCTCTATGAATTTGAGTATGGTATTAAGATCATTTTCTATATTTTGCAGCTTAGTTTGCATATTAGATATCTCCGATTCAATTCTTCTAATTGATCTTGAGATTTTCTTAACTTTCTTAAATTTGATTTGGTGTTTTGATTCCACATCTGAATGTGAATCCGGTTTCCTATCCTTAGATTTCTTATTTTCTAATGCTGTTGATACCTTGGAATTACGCGAATTATTCTTTGATTTTTGACTTGACATTAGAAACCATGGCTCATTAAACTATTTATTCTTTGATCGTTTATCTTGCACTTTTTTTGCGAATGTTTTTTAATATTCTGGGAGTTAACAACCATTTGAGTTCGCCTTTAGGTATGTTACTCTTTCTGAGGAGTCTTATTCTCACGATTCCGCCTTTCTTTAAGAGTAAATTGCATGGGCTAGATTTTGATTTATGAATGATCTCGTTAACCATTTCTCCCAACAATGGTTGATGTCCAACAATCAAAACTGAATATTCTTCTCTAACTTGGGATATCTTCTTGTATATTTCTGTCCTTTTTCCCTCGGGCGCTAATTCGTTCCATACCTGAACTTTACTGCCAATGTTAAAGACTTCAGATACTATCATAGCCGTATCATATGCCCTTTTAAGAGGGCTGGTAACAACTAGGTCAAACTTTAATCCAACTATTTTTAAGGCTTTGGCGATTTCAAACATTTCAGTTCTTCCAGCAGATGTCAACGGACGAATTCTATCGCTCGATAATGATCTTTGTCCAGCCTCGCCATGTCGTAAAATGAATAATTCCATTATATTCAGTTAATATACTTCCAAATAAATTATTTTCTAGGTTTCATCAACTTCAGTCCGAATTACTATCAAAGTATTTACACTGGAAATTAAACGGTTAGCTTATCTAAGGAAATACCATTCTACTTGAGGTTTAGAAGATTAATTATTAGTAGTTTTGTAGATCTTGTAGATAAGCATCAATCCTTTTTTGAAGATCCTGATTAATTTCGCTTACTGATCTATTACCATTTATTGAAACTATGTTGTATCTTTTTTGCATTCGCATAAATTCTTTTCTTAATAATTTCTGATACATTACGAAGGATTCTAACATGTTATCTGATAGTCTAAGATCAGTACCAGATTCATAGTAATCCAGGTAGGAATTCTTTTTGAACACCCTGTGTACTAATTCATTTGGATCAACATCTAGATAAAATACTATATCTGGTCTTAAAGCAAAACCATACAGATTTCTAGACCATGAGCTGCTTATGCCTCGCACTGCTTCCCTTGCCATGAGGGTATAGATGTATCTGTCGGAAAGAACAATGTATCCTGCTCTCAATCCAGGAATAATTTTGTTTTCTAATTGATCAGCAAAATCTGCTGCGTAAAATAGACTTATAGTCCTTCTACCCAAAACAAAATTTCTTTTTGCTTCCAATATTCCCTGGCCGATTAGCTCGGAACGTCTTAATCCAGCGTTTAACACAGCATGACCATCAGCTTCTAGTTTTGACGATAATAATTCAATCTGTGTACTTCTACCTGATGCGTCAGGACCTTCTATTACAATAAATCTCCCTTTTATTTCGATATCTTCTAAGTACGGAATTGCATGTCCGTAAAATACTGTTTTTCTCAGTTTCTTGCCTTTTAGTGATTTTATTGCTCGATAATTCATGGACTTTTAGGTCTCCTCCTTGCAAGATTTAACGGTAATAACTTCATCACTATTGATCTCAAAAATCTTTGTGACTCTTCAATCTCCATTGTGCCATCTACAATGGTAAAATTCTCCGAGACCGATAGTGCTTCATACTGTTCAATAATTCTACTTTGAAAGATTCTGTAACTCTCATAAGGATCATTACTCAAATTCAAATCCATTCCTGCCTCATAATACTTTAACCTTGGTCTACCGGAAAGTATTCTATCTACTGCCGTATCTATAGGTACCTTAAAGTAGAACACAATTTCTGGTCTTATTGCAAATTCATATATTTTTTTAACCCAATTCGGATTGCATCCCCTGACTATGTCTCTAGCGTACGCAGTATACACATATCTATCAGCTAGAACAATGTATCCAGCATGTAATAGTGGTAAAATATTCCTTTCATACCTGTCTGCAAAGTCGGTTGCATGTAGTAAGGAGAATGTAATTGGGGTAAGCTGACCACTTTTCTTACCCTTTTTGGTAATCTGTTTTACTGTTTCTGATGAATTCCATTCTGTAAAAAATACTGGTATATTTCTAGAGATAAGCCATTTCTCTAGCAATCTTAGTTGGGTAGATTTTCCGGAGCCATCTATACCTTCAACAACTATAAGTTTGCCTTTCATAGGAATATTTTTTGCAATATCGTTTTTGTTGTAGGACATAACTATCAAATATGAGATTTTATTGAAATAAAGCTCCTATTAGAGCCCTTGAATCCATTGATTCGGTCCGGTATATGATATTGTACGGGTATATCAAATATCTTGCTAGTTTTCTCAATTACTTGTTTTAACAAGGTAGTAGGAAATGATTTTTGTGTAGGAATTATGGTGAAATTCATGCTTTGGTTATCCGTTAATCTTGTCCTTATCTGAGATCTGGTCTTTATGATAATCCTGGCTAAGTTGAGCAATATTGCAATTTTTTGAATAGATTTTAGATTCTGTGGTTTTAACAAACTATTATATTTGTAAAAAAGCTCCTCCCCGATTCTCATCTTCTTTGAGTAAATTATGGATAGTGCTAGTATCATTTGTTCTCTATACGTGAGTCGAGGGTAATCCTCATCCAATACTTGGTAGAAAAGACTATAGTACTTATTTGACTCGCGTAGATTCCCCAAAGTATAAAGCGCATAAGAAAGTATCTCTACTTCCCTCTCTTTTAATAACCTATGATATATCATTTCACGTGTCATATCATCAAGCCCAAAATTTGAAATATCGTGTTTGTGGGAATGATAGGAAAGTATTCTTACAATCTGTTTTCCTAGATTATTAATATTATGATTTTCGAGTGTATTAGGATCTTGAATAAACGAGGCAAGAATACCTTCACGTATGCCATAACCACTTATGATAACTTCTTCAAAATCAAATTTCTTCATGATACCATGAATTACATGTATGCCGGCAACAACTGTTTCAACTCTGGTGGAATCAAATGTCTCTCGACTGGCGATTTCACTGGGTTTTAATGAACTCAGTTCCTTGCGAAGAGAATCGATGGTGTTGGATGATAATCTGTAATTATGTATCTTTTCAAATGGAAACCCCGAACGCTTTTGATCATATCTTCCCAGAGCACGTAACGTCCCGCCAGCACCCACAAGTAATGTATCTATTCCGATCCCGTAACTTTTCTTGGTTGGAAGCGTGTCAAGAATTCTTTGATCCATAGCATCGCAATCCTTTTTTGAAAAAGTGCCAGTTTCATTAGCAAATGTTCTTGTTAAGCGTAACGCTCCCAATGGAAGGGCCTGTGCCCTCTTTATATTAAAGTTTTCAGTATAAACTAATTCTAAACTTCCACCTCCTAAGTCAAAGTACAGTCCATTTGGTATGCAGGTCGCCATCGATGCTCCCAGATAAGAATAATAAGCTTCTTCCTCCCCATTGAGAACCCTTACTTTAAATCCGGTTCTCTTGAGAACCTGATCGATAAAATATTTACCGTTTATTGCTTCCCTGACTGCACTAGTACCTACGCACAGTACCTTATTTGTGGATTCAAGTCTTACGATATCGCGATATTGAAGAAGAACGTCTATACTTTTGAGGATCGATTGTTCATTAAGACTATCCGAGTAAGCAAGAGATTCTCCAAGCTTTACCTTTGCGCTTTCTTGTTGAACACCAATGAAAGAGCTATCCTTTCTTACCTCGTAAATGACTAACTTGATTGTATTAGAGCCAATGTCAATGATAGATATTTTCAATGATACTCCTTATACGTACGTTACGAATATGTATATATTTTTACTATATGAGTATAGAATAAGTAGATCCTATAGATTCTTCAAGAATTCACCTTTACGTGCTCTGAACAAAAAATAGACCAGGATAAATGGTAGAGATGCAAAAATAAATGATTCTATAGATCCGAGTAATGAGTGGATCGCTAGTTGTAAACCAAGGTATAGAGTTAAGCCAGCAGGTATTAATCCAGAAAGGATGAATATATGACTTCTGCTCTTGAATTTATCTAGATTCCCATAAGGATACTGTAAATGATGGTAAACCACTGGCATAACAAATAGTGAAGCTGCAACAGTTGTAGAATATAATGCTACAATCAGTGTTACCTTGTCAATAAATTCAAAATTATCTGGAACGTTTATTGCCATATTTAATAAAAATCCGAAAAGGATCCCAGAAAAGGTACTTAGCAATGCACTTTCTTTCAAGATTGTATCATAATGCTGAATGAGTTTATCATCAGTCTCATTAGTATCGTCAGCTGGCAAATTTTCTGGCAAAGTATCTCTAATTAGATACGGTAATTCAATGTTCATATATCTTACCATTGGAAAATTGTAATTCGGATGTGAGTTCAAGAATTCAATATCACATTTTCAATGAATTGTTGTTATGCCAAGTTGAAGGAAAGTACTTCTGCTAGCTGAAAACGCACTTTTAAATGTGAGATTGCGTAATATTTATGTTGAATTAACTCGGAGTGAATGGACTAATTTAATGAAATGTGAAATTTGTGGGAAGGAAGAAAGTCTTCCCTTTAGATGTAATTATTGTAACAAAATGTTCTGTAATCTTCATAGAATACCTATAAACCACTCATGTGTTTCTCTGAAAGAATATGTCGGTAAAAAAAATATGATATATGGTGATACGAATTCAGGTTTGAAAATTGCATTGCTAAAAATAAAATTTTCTAAGATAGAGATCCTCCACCTTCTGGTGGCAACGATTTTGGTAACGGCTGTCGGTTTATCATTAGACAAATACAGACATATTGCTTTGGAATTTCTGATAATATTTGTTGGTGCATTTCTTGTCCATGAAATGGCCCATAAACTACTAGCTCAACATTATGGAAGTTGGGCAGAGTTTCGCACTAACCTGTATGGATTAGTAGTGACAGGAATCTCTACAATACCTTATATCCCATTCAAATTTATTGCGCCAGGGGCTGTCATGGTAAATTTACCTGACAGAAGCAAATTTGGGAGAGTTGCGTTTGTTGGGCCGCTTACAAATCTTGTTATGGGTTTTATGTTTTGGTTATTAACTTATCAGTTTCCGTCCGTTGGTTACTTGCAAACTGGAGCAGTATTTAATTCATGGATCGCATTGTTTAATTTGTTACCATTTGGAAACCTAGATGGCCAGAAAATTTTTAGTTGGAATAGAATCGTATGGATACTTATGATATTGAGTAGTATGGGATTATTCGTAATTAGTCAGTAGAAAATAAAATGTATTAATGGTACTAGTTATACAGTACCATCATCAGATTCATTATTGTTGCCGTTGTTGTCATTGTTGGCGTTGTTGCTTTCATCATTAGTGTCAGCATTATTATTGGCTATCATGTTCTTGAAATGGTTCGGGTCTTCGGAACAGCGAACTATCTCATAATCATTAAGTTTATTTCCAAACTTTGCTGCAAGGTCAATACAAGCTTGTGTTTGTTCATCAGCTCCTTGATAGGCTCCAGAATTTTGTAAATCATTCAATGGAATATCATCAGTGTCCACGATCCCATTTTTGATATCATTTACGAGTTCACTGAGACTATCATAGTCTTCAGGATTACCACTGTTATTACTATCTGAAGTATCGGCCTGATTCTGTTCATTGTTAGAAGATGATGCTTGTGTCTCATCAGTGTTGGCAGCTTGTGTCTCATCAGTGTTGGCAGCTTGTGTATCATCAGTGTTGGCAGCTTGTGTATCATCAGTGTTGGCAGCTTGTGTATCATCAG
>JARBAW010000005.1 GCA_029237505.1 Nitrososphaerales archaeon | reverse complement strand
ATCGGAAAAAAAGGTGACGTGGGTGTTATTTTTATGGAGGTAGAAGCCATCAGTAAAGTATTCCCGCCAACGTCCGCCAATATTTCTTTTGAAATAGTAAAATCAAGCGACTCATCGAAATTCGAAAACCCTTTCCAGAGTGATTTCGAAAGGCAGTAACTTAATATTCAAAATAGTTGGTTGTGAACGTTATGCACAATTAACGGCTATCAAGACTGGAGTGCAACAGTATCGCCTCACTTTTCTAAATGACGGGATAAAATCCAACATTTGTAATTATGCTTCAGCGCACGCTTTTCGATAAGCAAATTTTAAGCGTTATCTCACATTACTTCGTTTCATTAGTTGATCCATTACACACCAATTCGGCCAATATCGTATTGTCACTGGGCAGACTTTTTAGGAAATCTTCGACTGTTCCGTTTGTATTAATTGTCTGATTGGTGGAGTTACTCAAGAATTCGTTTGTGCATGTGCCATTTTCAAATAAAACTGCCTGGCCTAGGTGCAGATAAGATCCAGAATATAAACAAAAACTTAGGGCAATAGCTGCCAAAAAAAATTTAGTAACTCGCAAGTTTACTTATCATATGCGTTTTAAACTTAATAGGATGACGAAAGATTTTTCGGAATTTTATCTCAGCTTTCCTCAACTAATGGCAAAACCTAATAAATGACATGACTTGACCCGATAATTTGAAATTGACGGCTAGTAATTATAGGATCAGAAGGATAGTGGCAGTCATTGACGACGATATAGACATTACTACCCTTTTTCATGATATTTTGTGTGAAAATGTTCTGGAGGCTTGTGTTTTCGCTTTTAATGAACCCATAGAAGCATTGAAGCACTTTATGGAAAATCAATCAAATTATGCTTTAGTCATTTCTGATTTAAGGATGTCAGCTCTTAATGGCCTGGAGTTGCTCAAGAAAGTAAAGAAAGTTAATCCAAATGTTAGAACTATTCTTATGAGTGGATACAACTTTGACGAAGATCCAACTTATCTTGAATATATGAAAGATGGTATGATTGATAACATTATCGAAAAACCTGTTACCATAGAAAGGCTATGCCAGAAAGTAAGGAAAGAATTGAATGAATATCAAACAACGAAGAAATGAATAGCGTAGACGTCTGTTTAGAATGCAAAGATTGTGCCGTGATTCCGCTCTAATAATAAATGTTAAAATATACCGACTATAGAAAAATCATTTTATGAGTATAGATCTTTGTTCCTAGAGAGTGGTATATAAAGAATTAATGACATAAAATTGTGTTGACGACGAAATTCCTATTTATAATTGTCCTTACGTTAGCATTTTCGATGTTTGTTATGCTAGGTAGCATCACAGAATCTTTCGCAGAAAAAAATGGGTCGATAGATATTTCTCTCGTAAATTCGAGCTTCATTCCACTTTCAAATGCGGATGCGAATCAAGTTAAGGCCAGCATAGAATATACGCTTGAAAAGGAAATAATGCAAAATCAATTGATAAACGCAGTAATGGAGGTGTACGCCCCTAATGGAACACTCATTCGCACTACTTCAATTGGCAGTGGATTTACTCTTCAAAGTGCTGGAGGCGAACAGGTGCTAAGGACTACCATCCAAGACGAGTCTTTGCAACGCGTGTCCATAAAAGTAGTATTTACCGACCTTAGTAAAAAAATTCCTTTATCAAATACTATTTCTGATAATCTGAAATTGGAATCTGTTTCTACAATTGACTGAAAATGCTCTTGTATCTTTTGCACTTAGACGATATTAGAGAAGGTATCATTACCAGCTAGAGATTGTTTGGCGTTTCGTTTTACAGACTCTACCGATTCGCTAACGGTAAGCGCTGTTTTTTCAAGGATTTCTCTGGATTCAACTGTGTCAGGAATATTTTTGACTCTAAAGTATTCACCATCATAAAATATTGCAAAGAGACCCGAGATTGCAGCGCCACTGATTATTGGTTTAACTTTTGACGATGCACACTCATGAGCAATTTCTCTGAGAGCCTCCATCCCAACTCTTTGCTTCCTCCTATTGAGTATCACTCTGCCATAATCTGTAAATTTTGTGGCATCAATCTCTTTTTCTGGTAATAGATCTAAGCTCTTTTTTAGCGGCTTACCAGGTAACTTGATTGCCCGGGTGCAATCACACGCTTCACACTCCATTGTACACTTATCTCTAAATCTGGCGTCTTTAACTTCAACTGACTCAAAATAATCATCGAGTGTCGGTATTTCCATTGCCATCGGATAAAGGCCACCTTCTAAGCAGTAACAAACTTCGACAAAATGAACGGTGTCAGATTCATCTATGGTAGCGGATCTTAAGGCTGCTTGCATTCCTTCATAAAAAATTTTTCCCTTTGCCAAACTGCCAGATTTTATGGATTTGGCCAGCTTTATTCTGTGTTGAGGCTTTAGCTTACATTTAACGTAGTATCTCAATTCGAATTAAACATAATAATGCGTTTTAGTTTTAATAAATCTACCAGTCTTAATCTTTTATCAGAAATTGAGAATGATTTGATTGCGATTACCTTTTCTTATACCGTTCACTACAGAAGCAGTTTCGGTTCCTGTTGCTTTGAAACTCATAATTAGAATATCGTAATATCCTATTGTATGGTTGTCGTGGTTAAATGTAAAAAATGTGGGGAAGAATTTCCATCAAAATTAGTTCAAACTGCTAATGAGGAAGCGCTCAAAAAGTTCACATTTCAAAGCAATAATGAAATTTGTTTATCATGCGGACAACAGTCTAGTTATAGTCTTAATGATTACTTCTGGAAATTATAACATCCCTCGAACGACATTATGAAATCGATTGACAATACCTCCAAGGGTATTGAACCGCAACAACTGGCTCGTTGGGCTAAAACTTGTGAAACAATGGCAAGAAAACTTTGTAATGATAAGTTAAGTGATATAATTTTGAGATGTCAGGGTAAACACCTCGACGTCTCAGTTAAGGATAGAAAATCAGCCGATTGTCTAGTTATAGCTATTGAATTTAATCTATCTTTCATGCCCCTGTTTGTTCAAGGAGTGTTTACTAAATTAGTATGTGATCTAAGACAAGCCAAGTTAAATTCTTAGATTCTTTACAGGGCTTTAACAATTAATATTGAACAAAATTTGCTACACTCCATGTGACGGATATTTTTTCTATCATTAAAGATTACGCTCAGACTATAACGGCTGGCGGAGTTATAGCTGCTTTATTAATTTCTTTTTTTAGCTTCATTTCTCAGAGGCGGCACAACAACTACGAAAGGCTTGTCGAAGTGTATAAGATGATTAATGATTTTGAACAACGGGAAGCCAGAAAGAGCGTATACACGGCGTTTAGAATTTACATGGAACGTTACTATAATGATCGTCTCAAGATCGGCGGTAAAACATATTTTGCCAGTAAACTGCCAGAATGTAAAGGCAAGATCTTCCTTGACGTTTTCCGAGACACCGAAGTTTTACGTGAAATGCAACTAAAGGAAAATGAATTACAACAAGACGTAGAATCAGTCAGGGCAACGTTTGATCATATAGGAGCACTTTGCAACCAACGTCATACCAAAAAAGCCATTGTTAGAAGCCCTCTGGGAACAGGCAGAATCTGTTGGATCTGCCTTGCGCAAAATATTTTCATTGAAAGAGACAAAAGAGAAACTGAATTCTATATGACCAATTTCCAGGACTTTTTTGATGAGATCGAAAAATATCGAGATAAACATAAACCCAAATTACCACCTGTAGAACCATAATCAAAATTGAGAGATGCTAACTTACCTCATAACATTTTAAGCGAGTATATTAAAGAACTTGCATATTATAGACTATGAAAATTGGATTAATATCCGATACTCACGATAACATTCAGAATATACGGAGAGCGGTCAGAAAATTTAATGATAAACATGTCGATCTTGTAATTCATGCAGGCGATATTGTAAGTCCAAACGCTGTTGAATCTCTTGCGGATGTAAAACTTGTTGGCGTATTGGGAAACAATGACAAAGATGTTGCAGGATTAACATCCGCCTTTAACAAAATAAACGGAAAACTAGAAGGAGAAATCTATAAAACTGTATACGATGGAATGAAGTTTGCTGTTTATCATGGGACTAGTATAGCCAAAAGAGAACAGTTAATTAAATCTGGGAAGTATGATATTTTTATTTATGGACATACGCATAGAAAAGACAATAGATTTGTTGGAAATACAAGAGTTATCAATCCAGGGACAGCTAAAGGATGGTTTTTTGGACTTTTTGCAACTATAGCTGTATTTGATACCACTAGTAGAAACATAGACTTTATTAATTTGTAATGATTTGACTGAGATCAATTACGCAGATCGTTAGGCGGTATTTTTCTTATTGCTATTTTCTCCTTTTCTTCCGATTGTCTTTATTCCTATTATCTACTAGATTAGTCCCACCATGCAAGGCCTTGGTGTTTTTTTCGTCAAACTGTTTCATCGCGTCAGCAAAAATTCGGCTCTGCTGCTGAATTATTTGGCTAAAAAATTCCGCTTGCTGTCGAATAGCATTGCTAATCATTCTAGGATTGTTTTGGCTGAATTCTTTTATCGCATCATTTAACATTGCGGATTGATTTCTGAACGCTTCATTGATTATTCTATTCTGTTCGTCCATCATTTTTTTCCATGTCTCGAATGACAATGAGATAATTTGATACCAACTGTTACATAAGGTTTGACAAGAAGAGTGAAAAGAGGGCAAAAAAATGCTCCCACCAGTTTACAAATAAGGAATAGAAAAGTGTTCTTATGTATCTAAAACTATTTGTTAATAATATGATAGGATCTATGCAATTTCTAGACTAAATCAAATTATGGTATTTGTCTTGAGGTTTAGCTATTGCAATAATAATAAGACCCGATTTCACTTGATGATTATAAGTAAAATTGAAAAGTGACTTTCTTACGGATTTTTGGAAAGGATTTATTGTTGCCCTAGGAGTGTCCGGGGCTGTCTTCCTATTCCTAGAGCTAATTCGTTAAGTGATAAATAAGGATCGAAAGTTGAAATCTAGTTAACTTAGTCGAAAATACCTTAATAGACGTTATTGATCAAAAACTGAGAAAACTAAAGACGATTTATCTTGAATTGCTTTTTAGGCTGTTGCAAGTTTATCAATAACTGCTTGAGTTCATCATCAGTCAGAGCCCTATTGAGTTTTCCCGCTGAAGCAGCTGTTATGAGATAGTTCTCTACTGCTAGTGCAAGATCGGGCTTGACCATTCTTATATTCATTAGTCGCTGTCGCGCATCCTGATCCAGTAATACCATTAGAGCCTTTTGTCTCATTGCTAACTCGGCTTCGCGTCTTTTTGCCTCTTCGGGATTATCTGATGGTGAAACAGACATTTTCTTCCCACAAATTGGATTTCTAACCGTATCTACCTAGTTCAGGTCTTGAGTTAACAAGAATCTTGTAAATGTCGGTAGCAGTTCTATCCACCTTTTTCATTCCTTCGTCAGAAATTGTTCTACCTTTACTCTTTTTTGTTATATAGCCAGCTCCTTCTAGCTGTTGCAAAGCTTTTCTTACTATAGCGCCCCCAGCTCTCTTGTGATGTGCAATATTATATCCTACCTGTTTCTTACCTCCATATTCACTCCTAAGTTCGGAAATACCGATTGGTCCATTAATGTATACTTTACGTAACAATGACGCACATCTGATATACCACCAATCCCTATTTTGTGGTATTTTTTCTGCATGACATCCTGTCTTTACGAACTGAGTCCACTGAGGCGCCTCAATTTTTTTATCCTTTTTCAAATTTTCTGCCAAATGAGTGATTAATTCATCGGCGGGAATATCATAAGCCTTAGCCATAATATTCTATAACATTCTTGGAAATTCCCTTATAAATCATTTTATTCGCCATAACTTGATGCTGACTAATCTTTGAATGATTAGGAACTCATAATATTATTATTTTGCAATAATGAATCGATGAACAGAAATTTCTGAACATGTATAAAATTACCCCTTCCATGCTGACCAATCATCGTAAGACTACCCATTCATTCGAATTGGTAAAGAGAATTAATAAAAGATTTCAATAGATTTCATAACTCTCAAAACCATAGAATCATCATGTCAACTTTCAATTATCTTTCGATAAACATGATTGCATTTCATACATGTAATTCTTATACATTTGACTCTTGTCCTGCCTATTCTTACCCTTGAATTGATTCCTGGAACTATGAATTGCTTACATTTTCTACAAAATAGTTGCTTCATCATATAAGGCATTCTTATTCTAATACGCATTGCTATTTTTCTAGCTAGTATCGCATAAGATTGTGACAATTTTTCATCATTCTTTATTTCTCTTAATGCACTCTCCAGCAATATTTCTATTCTTTCGTTTGCGATTCTTTCAATATTCTTCTTATTCATGAGTTCAAATCTCACATTATGGAATGTGTCAGATTATTTTGAATACATCATATTAAAATGCTATGAATTAAATGTAATACACCCAAATCAATCTTGTGTTAATTTGATTGTATTCGCTCGTAATTGCCGAAGCGGCAATGGAATTAGTACCTCGAATTCTTGGAAATCATCCCTCTGTGAGGAATCATTGTAAAAGAACGGGAAGGAGCATCAATGAAATTTTTTTGGACGTCAGTTATCATCATAAGGCAATGGTTGAAAAAAATATTGATCAATGGTGGAAACGTGGCAGACCCGACATAGTCCATTTCGATCTTGTAGAAGCGCTTTCAACTCCACTATTTAAGCAGAAAAAATTACAGGTATATGTTTCAACATTCGACAATAACCTAGTTACAATAAGTCAGGATCTGAGAATTCCAAAAAATTATTCTAGATTTGAAGGATTGATGATTGGAATATTTAACAAACAAAAAAGTAAGAACTCGCCAAATCTAATTGAATTTCAGGAGAATGTAAGTTTTAATGATTTAATGGAAAAAATAGTTAAACCTGACCTAGTCATTGGGTTCTCTGTTGAAGGAACAAGAAGTAAAATAAGTGATATTCTGAGAAATAACGTAACTGATACTGCAAAACATTACTGTTTTGTGGTTGGCGGGTTCCAGCGAGGACACTTTTCAGACACCGTGACTGCAGCATGCGATACGATATATTCGATAAGTCCATTTAGCTTGGAATCACACGTGGTGATTTCGAGAATTCTATATGAATCTGAAAACTATATTCAATGAAATATTGCATCAACCATAAAAGCAACAAAGAGTGCTGTCAAATAGGGACTTGAAATTTTAAAAAGGAACCATGATGCTTTCTCGCTAGGTCTAGCCAATAGCCATAGTGAGGTAACTATCATCACAAACCCGCCCAATATGGCGGTGATAAAGTAAATCATGCCAAATTGATTTAAGAAGTAAGGTATCAGGCTAATTACTACCATGAGAAGAGTTGTTCCTGCAATTACTTGGACAGATCTTTTTTCGCCGGCAACTACTGGCAGCATTGGAACTCCTGCTTTTGTATAATCCTTTTTTACATGCAATGCCAAGCTCCAAATGTGTGTTGGTATCCAAAAGAAAACTAAAGCTGCCATAGCTAGTCCTATTTCTATATTTTCAGTTGTGACTGCCACATATCCAATTAATGCTGGTACGGCCCCCGAGAATCCTCCAAGAATGATATTCGTTTGACTCTTCCTCTTGAGCCACTTGCTATAGACTATGATATTATCAAAGAGTCCAAATGCCATTAATCCAAGGGTTAGATAATTAATTGACCATGCGCAGTAAAGTGAGATGGCTGCCAAAAGTAAACCAAAAATAAGTGCGTTTCTAGGCGTTATTCTTCCAGAAGGGATGGGTCGAGCTTTAGTCCTATCCATAATGGCATCGATGTCTCTGTCATTATACCCAGTCAATGCATCTGCCGCTGCTGAACCAGTAATTATACCTACAAGAAGAAAGATCCATTGGATCGGAGTTAGAAATGTATCAGTCGAATACGAAGCTGTTATAGCTGATCCGAATGCGGTAAAAACTAAAAGATACCAAATTTTCGGCTTTGTCAATTCATAATAATTTTTAAGCCTATCAGAGACAGTTACTTGTGGAATCAATAATTTCTACCTCGACAGATTTATGATTAGAGGCAATATGAATGCTCATTTATTTAAACATGAATTGGTTAGATATATCACAGTGCTTCGGATTTTAGAATAATGATGTCGGAATATGAAGACAGGTCAATGCTTATGAATATAGGTACTAATCCAAGTAATGCAATAGTTCAAACTATGATTAGACAGATAAGATTTCTGCTGAATTACTTTTCATTTCATTTAGGTCCAGAATTTCGCCTTTCTGCATATTGATCATTGAAATCTGTTTTTCTAAAACTATAAAAGAGGCGTGATAAAATCATTCGTATTCTATTAAGGTGATATGTAAGTTGGAATCAATTCAAGCAACAGCTGGTGGAATGCCAGTTATAATTTTGAAAGAAGGAACCAAAGAAAGTAAAGGAAAGGAAGCGCAGAGGAATAATTTAGTCGCTGCTAAACTAATTGGAGATATGGTTAGGACTTGTCTGGGTCCTCGTGGCATGGACAAGATGTTGGTAGATACACTTGGCGATGTGACAATAACTAATGATGGTGCTACTATTCTTAAAGAAATGGATGTCCAACATCCGGCTGCAAAAATGATGGTTGAGGTGGCAAAATCTGTTGACAATGAAGTGGGAGATGGTACGACATCGGCAGTTATTTTTGCGGGAGCACTGTTGGAAAAAGCGGAGGAATTAGTGAATAAAGATGTACACCCTTCAGTTATTGTAGACGGCTACACTGCTGCAGGAGAAAAAGCTCTTGAATTTTTGCAAAAAATAGGAATAAAAATTGACGTAAATGATAGAATTGCGTTGACCAACATTGCAAGAACCAGCATGTTTTCGAAACTTGTTTCTGATGATGGTCCTATTTTAGCGAAAATGGTAGTTGATGCTGCAAAGCAGGTTGCTGAAAGTGTAGATGACGGTAAGAAATTGAGAGTTGATTTGGACAATATTAAGGTGGAAAAGAAACCAGGCACTTCAATTAGAGATAGTAAACTAGTCAAAGGAATTGTTCTTGACAAAGAAGTAGTGCACGCAGGTATGCCCAAGAAAATAGAAAAAGCAAAAATAGCCTTGGTAAGTTCTGCCCTGGAAATAGAAAAAACAGAGATGAGTGCTGAAATAAGAATCAATGACCCACAGCAAATGCAAATGTTCCTTGAAGAAGAAAATAGAATGTTAAAGGCAATGGTTGACAAGGTGAAGGGAGTCGGTGCTAACGTTCTTTTATGTCAAAAGGGTATTGACGATCTGGCACAACATTATTTGGCGAAAGAAGGAATCCTTGCTGTGAGACGCGTCAAAGAAAGTGACATGTCAAAGCTGTCAAAGGCCACCGATGCAAGAATGGTTAACAATCTAGAAGATTTCACATCCAAGGATCTAGGTTCAGCCGATCTTGTGGAGGAAAGGAAAATTGAAACAGACAAATGGGTTTTCATTGAAGGATGTAAGAATCCAAAGGCCGTCACAATCTTGGTCAGAGGAGGATCTCAAAGGGTTGTTGATGAAGCTGATAGATCAATTCATGATTCACTAATGGTAGTTAAGGACGTTTTAGAGAATCCTATTGCAGTGGCAGGCGGCGGTGCACCAGAAGCTTATGTGGCCAATGAATTACGTCTATGGTCTAGGAGCATGGAGGGAAGAGCACAGCTAGCCGTTCAAAAATATGCTGATGCTTTAGATACTATTCCTCTGACATTGGCAGTAAATGCAGGCATGGATCCAATCGATACCATGACAACTCTTAGAGCCAAGCAAACTAAAGGTTCAAAATATACGGGGATAGATGTAATGAACACTTCTGTTACTGATATGCACAAACTGAGTGTAATAGAACCAATATCCGTCAAACAACAAATAATAAAATCCGCGACAGAAGCCGCTATCATGCTCTTGAGAATAGATGATGTGATAGCCTCAACCAAATCCAAAATGCCTGCTGGTCCACCTGGCGGCATGGGCGGCATGGGCGGCATGGGCGGCATGGGCGGCATGGGCGGCATGGGCGGCATGGGCGGCATGGGCGGCATGGATATGGAGTAATTATTTTATTATCACTTTCATATCCAATTTTTACTAATCATTTTCAACGTATCTTTTCATCCCCGATAATTGGAACGTTTTAATAAAAATAGACGCATTAGGCATACTAGTAATGTTCGAAAAACTGTCTGAGTTTAATTTTTCTGGTAATATTGTTGTGCTTCCTGATTTCTTTGTGGATAGAATCATAAAAATAAATTCCAAAGATGAGTTGTTTCGGGCCATTACTAAGAAAACTACAATTGGAGGCGGAAGCATCAGGGGTGTAAATGCATTTGATATTAAAGGTGGCAATGCTGTAAATGTTGCTTACTGTTTGGCAATTATGGGATTGTCTGTCACACTATTTACTGTTGCAGACCTTGTCGGAGCATCAATCCTTAGGACTATCTTCTCAAGATTTGGAGAAAATGTAAATTTGCAAATAAAAAATGGTAAACAAGGATCTACGACATCATTTGAGTTCCTTGAAAAAGAGGGAACTACTGCTAATGTAATGATTAGCGATGTAGGTGACAATAAGAGTTTTGGTCCTGAAATGATTAGTGCTCAAAGCGATTTGAATATAATAAATTCTGCGAAAGGCGTTGTCCTAACAAATTGGGCCAGTAATTTTAGGGGGACCGATTTAGCTAACTTTCTATTTACAAATTCTCCCGATGCATTCCATTTCCTAGATCCTGCTGATATAGAAACAAGAAAGGAAGAATTTAGACACACCTTACAGAATTTGAATAACACATTAGATGTTCTCAGTATTAATGAAAATGAATGTACTTCCATAATAAAAGCATGCGATCTTGATTCTAAATTATCTCTAGATTTTGAAGATGTTGGCAATGTTAAGAAGGCTGCAAAATTACTGGCGTCCGAATTTGGACTTGAAATTGATCTTCATACAAGGACCGGTGGAGCATGGTCTGATGGGAATGATATTCAATTTGTCAAATCATTCGACGTGGTCCCCAAGAATCTAACGGGATCTGGAGATTGTTGGGATGCAGCAGATATTTTGGGACATCTATTACAACTAGATGCAAAAGAAAGATTATTGTTTTCAAATGCATACGCGTCATTATATGTTGGTAGAAGTGATTTTGAACCTCCAACGATCAATGAGGCAGTAAAATTTGCTCAGAAGAGCATTTGATAATCTATTGTGGTTCTATTGTAGCGGGAGGCTTACTTGATACTGAATAAGTAACCCAGGTAACCCCATTAACTTCATTGGTTATTCTGTTGCTGATATTGGAGATCAAATCATAAGGAATTCTCGACCAGTCTGCAGTCATGGCATCCAATGATTCAACTATCCTAATAGTTACTATGTGACCATATACTCTTTCGTCTCCAAGTACACCGACCGCAAGATCATCCCCAACAGCCGCGTATGCCTGCCATACCTTATCATACCAGCCTGATGCTATTAATTCGCTCTCCACAATACTGCTGGCATGTCTTACAATTCTGATTTTATCATTAGTGACTTCACCAATAATTCTCACTGCCAATCCTGGACCAGGAAATGGATGTCTTTTTATGAACTCGTTTGGGATATCCAACAATGCTGCAATTTTCCTTACTTCATCTTTATACAAGCTTCTAAAGGGTTCTAGGACTTTCAAATTTAGCCAATCCGGTAAGCCTCCAACATTATGGTGCGTCTTAATCACAGCAGCCGGTCCCTTGGAAAATCCACTTTCAATGACGTCTGGATATAGAGTTCCTTGGGCAAGCCATTCAAATGGTCCATAATCTTTCGTTACTTCTAAAAATACTTGAGCAAATTCGTCTCCAATGATCTTTCTCTTTTGCTCAGGATCAGTAATCCCAATCAATCTTGACAAGAATCTTTGTTCAGCGTCAATTGTAATGGTGTTAATACCAAGATGCTTGCTTATCATCTCAGGTACCAATTTTTCTTCGTTTAATCTCAATAATCCATTATTGACGAAGACACAAGCTAGATTCTTGCTTATTGCCCTATTTAGCAGTACAGCTAGAGTAGTTGAGTCGACTCCACCACTAATCGCACACAGTACTCTGTCATCTTGAACTTTGCTTCTGATATCTTTTATGGAAAAGTCAATAAAACCTTCCATTGTCCAATCTGGTTTTGCATTACTAATAAAGTGGGAAAAATTTTTCAAGATTGTATTTCCGTCCTCAGTATGTGATACCTCTGGATGGAACTGAATACCATAAAATCTTCTATTTCGATTTGCTATTGCAGCAGAATTGGAATTATTTGTATGTGCCAAAATGTTAAAATCATTCGGAATAGTTTCGGCCGCATCAGCATGACTCATCCAACATCTTATTTTCTTGTTTATTCCCTTAAACAAGTCTGAATTATCATCAATTTCCAAATCCGCCAGCCCATATTCTCGGTTATCAAATCTTTTTATTTTTCCATCAAATTCATTCACAATCAGCTGGTGACCATAGCATATTCCTAAGACAGGTATTCCCATGTCAAAGATTTTCTTGTCTGGTTTTGGAGAACCATCCAAATAAACGCTAGAAGGACCACCAGAAAGTACTATGCCTTTTGGCTCTAATTTTCTTATCAGGCTTATCGGTGAGTTATAGGGTAGGAGTTCACAATAAACATTAGATTCACGAATTCGCCTACAAATAAGATGGCTGTATTGCGAACCAAAATCTAATACTACAATTTTATCCATAAGCGTGCTAATTTCCTTTTTCTAACATTCTTGTGAATACCCATGTTGCTGTATTAAAAATCTCATTAAGTCGTTCTCTTTCTCTATAGTTTGAAATCATGACGCTATTGATCTTTCCGTCTTCATCATTATCTACTTTATAGTCGATGATTTCAGATTCACCTAGTTCGCCTTTTTGAACTTTTTCTTTGTCTTTGGTTTTCATGCCTTCTAATATTCGATTCAAGAAAAATGTCTTGAATGGAGGAGTATTAATATTCAAATTCATATCATCTGTCAAAGCTATTCTTACAAAAGCAGGAGTATATTCTGCATTTGAAATTAGTAGATTGTCTTTTGCACGCTTCAAGGATCTAATCTCTACACCTTGGGAGTTGCTTAGTTTATTCTTATCACTTGGAGATTTCGTAACTGAATTCATTTGGGTTTCTTGTTGAGTAGTTTCTTCATCATCATCAAGAGATTGGTATTGTTGTGTATTCCTATTTTTCAAATTAGAAGCAGAAGATTCCAAATTTGATGCGCTTATGAAGCTAGTTCTTTTAAGCAAGGAATCAACTATTTGTAGAGTATTACGGAGTTTATCAAGTTCCTCTTTTTTATTGGTAACTTCTTTGACTAACCATTCACGCACTTCTGCCGCGCGACGAATATCGTCTTCTGAAAAGCTGGACATGTCAGGTTTCAATATATCAAAAACATATAATAGTTTTTCACATTGTTTTCAGGAACATCAAAGAGATTTGATACCTTTTATTGTCGTAGCGGACTTGTTAACCAATTTAGATCTGGATTGTTTGGCTAACATTTCAAGTAGTCGTTTTGCGAACTTTAACTTTCTTCGCTTAAGATCTGTGTCAATTCCTGATTCTTTATCATTTGAGAATTTTCTTGGTAAGTTGTCAAAGTCCATACCTACCAAAGTAATGCTCTTTGCCTTCATTTCTTCGGCCAAAAAGACACTTCTATCGCCGTCAGTAAATCCTCCAAAATTATATACATTGTCAGCTGGCATCACTTGAGTCGTACCTATTACTTTTCCAAATTTAGGAACATATCTTTCCAAATTTTCCATATTATCGCCATGAGCATGGATTACCATTATTGCTCCCATTTTTTCCGCCATCCTTAGGTATTTTGGATTTCCATCAAGATCAGATACCACTATATCTGGCTTAATTTTCTTATTCAGCAAGATTTCGACAACTCCATCGGCCGCTATTTTTATATATTTTTTATTCTTCTTAATAAACTCAATATTTTTATCTAGACTGGGACCTGCCCCAATTACGAGTACCTGCTTTCCTTCTATTTTCTTCTGGAGCCTGGATACTTGCAATGCCTTTCTTCTTATCAAATTACTCAGAATTTCGGCTGCCTTCTGATCTTTTTCTGTGCTATATCCAAATTCATTCCTGATTTGCTGATAGAAAGGGAACCACTCAATGAATTTCACAATTAGAAATAAAAGAAGGTTCTTAATAGATTGTTTGATTCAGTAATTCCATTATTTTATGAAATTGTAGTTCCACACATTTTTTCCATGAAGAAATACTATGTAAATATAATCGAAGAAATCAATGCGATTTTTGTTTGGACTAGAAAGCCATAACAATTTCCAATCAAAAGATTACATTAAAAATGTCAATATTGCATATATTCATGGTTCTGGCATAATTCGTAAAGATGTTTCTGGATTTAAGCTCCTTAGCTACTTCCATTGGATTAGGTGGATTAGCTACTTCTGTAGGAATCGGAGGATTCTTGGGTTTTCTTATGGGATATGCAATAAAGAAAATATTAAAAATAATCATAATAGTTGCTGGATTATTGGTCGGAATCTTGTATTACTTGCAATACAACGGACTTATCACACTTGATTGGTCAAAGTTAGAAGCTGCCTTAGGTAGTGCTATGACGAATGTTAGCGGCCTGGATCTTAGTACTTCATTTTTGCCAGGAATAAGTGATCAAATTATGAACGCACTATCAAATTCCGGTATCCCTCTAACCGGAGGTTTTGCAGCCGGGTTTGCATTTGGTTTTAGCAAAGGATAGAAGTCAATATCAATGACAAGTTTACTATAAACTCAACATATTATCGTGTAACAATTATAACTACATCTGCTGTCAGGTATGTAATATGAATAAAAAGACATCTGGCATGGTTTTTCCAGGTGATTATATAGCGGAAATTGAGGAATTTGATGCTGGCAATAATACTTTCACTCTTGATGGGACTATCAGATCAACTGTAATGGGAAATAAGACATATGATCCAAAAAGAAGAACGATCAAGATAGATCCGATTAATCCGCAGGAAGT
>JARBAW010000036.1 GCA_029237505.1 Nitrososphaerales archaeon | reverse complement strand
AGATTAGTTTAGATCCCCTCAAATGGAAATATTTATCTCATTCTGATCCTGAAAGTCTTTACCACGTCTACGAATATTTAGTTAATGATGACTAAAAATTAAGTGTATTCATGGTATGATTGACTAGTCAAATTTCTATTATTATTTTCCAATATTTAGCTCAATAAGAAAGATGCTGTGTAGTATCTTTTAAATTTTATAGTTCCGGTTTTGCCTCATAAACTAGATTGAACGATGTTTGAGTGGATCGTCTTAATCTTGTGAACCTGGCGGTCTTTTTTATTTCACTTATGTTATTTTCTCCTGCTTGCGTCCCCAGTGCAGGACCGTTCTCTGCCAGAGAATTTGGAACACATATAAGCGTAGAAGCCGCATAAAATGATCTTCCAATTAGGTTAAGATTATCTTCTAAATTCTCATTGGCCATTGGTTTTACAATCATACATGTCCCCTCTGATTTAAGTGATTATAATGCAAATTTCAAAGCCCCAAGCGGACCGCCCATGTCATGGTATTTTAATCTAATTAAACCTAAGAAAAAATCACATTTTCTGGACAACTAGAATAGTAAGATGTCGTTTCCTATTTTGGTATATATTTGGTAATAGTAATAATGCCTTCGCCAATATAAGTAATAGAATCATATCTGCTTGGTCTTATCCAAAAAATGGGCTCGGTGATTTGTTATCAATTGTATTACTGATTAAAATCAGTTTGCCTTAAGAATTTTTCATATTATATCTTTTCTGTCCTCATAAAGGATTCAAAGCCGGGGATATGATTGATTATCATAAGAGCAAATTCGGGCCCGGAGGGATTTGAACCCTCGACCTGACGCTTAGGGGGCGTCCGCGCTATCCATTTTGCGCTCATTTTTATACTTGAAATGATCTGCGCTACGAGCCCGAGAAATTTGAATATGGATGTAAATATAAAGATTCAACTTTAATACGCCGCTCGTTACACTCATGGTTAAAAGAGCTCTTTCTATACGATATTCATTTGCTCGTACACGAGTAGTCTTCGTAAAATTCTTCATATCATTGTAGTATCAAATATTTTTGGAATAAATCATCGTCATCATAAAATATTAGTCATCGCTTTGCAAAGACTCTTCAATACCTTTTATAAAATTCGTCCTTTGCATTTTTCTCAGTTTCATTGATGCCCCACAGAAACTCTACATAATGCTGAGCAAATATGGTCACTAGAAATCTAAACAAGTCTTCTGTAGATTCATATCCATATTTCTCCTTAAGCTTGTTAATATTTTCTTCATCCTTTGAAGATAATTTTATTCGAAGTTCTTTCATTTACTACCTTTATATGTAAAGGTATTTTTAATAATTCTTGCTGATTTTCGACGGTTTGGCAATTTAGAGCGGACTGTGTGGGCAGAGCCTAGAAATATTTTCTTTTTAATTCGGCAACATTCATTTAAATGAATATCAATCTCAAGCGAAATTATTCTTACAACTAATATAAGAAATATTATGGATCTAAGGTTATGAATCAAAACATAAGATGGCAGGAGATTCTAAATAAGGAGGCTAGCGGGATAGACAAGTGCGATTTGGGAAAGATTCAGCAAATCAACGATGACGTCATAATAACAAAAAAAGGCCTAATTAACAAGAAGAGATACGTTTTGCCAAAAAAACTTGTCGATAGTTTTGATGGAAATATCCTTTATTTCAAAATCATGAAAGCAGAAGCTAAGCAATTTCAGCATAATTAGTAATCTCATTATCATACAATTAGAAAAATCTTCAAATCGTGAAAAAGTCAAACTTTCACAAAGGACTATTTCCTTAAACAGATAAACTAATAATTGATGGTAAGTTAATGTCGATGATAGTTGATAATTGGTGCATTCTAAAATAAATAGAATGATAAAGCTCGTCTACCAAGTGAGGTTAGATTGAGGCCTTAACTGAAAATGAAAACGTCACAAGATATTCCGTTTATAGATAACGAGGAAAATAATTGTATTAAAGTCATCGATCTCAAAAAGCAGTATGGTAAAGATAAAGATTATGTGATAAATGGTATTTCTTTTAAAGTGAAATATGGAACAGTATTTGGTTTTTTGGGTCCTAATGGCGCCGGAAAAACAACAACACTTAAGATTCTAACTGGTCTTCTTGATCCATCATCTGGTAATATTACCATCTTTGGTAAAGAGCTTTTCAAGAAACAATTAGAAATTAAACGAAGGATTGGAGTTGTTTCTCAAAATCCAAGTTACGAAGCTAACCTAACAGTAGAAAGATCGCTTGACCTTTATGGGTTGTTGTGGGGTCTAAATGATAAAAGAATGAGGAAAAATAAAGTGAAGGAAATATTGAAGATTTTTGACCTAGAATCAATTAAGTATTCAAAGAACGAAGAACTTTCTATAGGTCAGCGAAGAAGAGTACAGCTTGCCAGAGAATTCATGCATGATATGGACCTGCTTTTTCTTGATGAACCCACTGTTGGACTGGATCCCTCGGCAAGACGTATGCTTCTGGATCACATAAAAAAACACGTAATGACAGGACTGACTGTTTTTTTTACTACTCATATTATGGAAGAGGCAGAATACCTTTGCGATGAGATTGCAATAATAGATAACGGAAGAATAATCGCATTTGATACACCAACTGGTCTCAAACAAAAGTATGGACGAATGAATAAATCTGTAGAAATTAGCTTCAAGGATAATCTAAGTGAGCTATTTGTTGATATGTTAAAAAGCATAGTAAAGGGGGACAAAAAAGTTCACAATGAATTAGATAAGAATAATTCTAATTCTAACATCACACCTGAATTTAATTTACAGGGCGAAAATGCAATTAGGATCAAAGTCAATAACACTGAGAAGGTCATAACGGAGATATTTCAAATCGTTCCTAAACAAGGTATGGAAATAGAAAGTATTTCGGTGAATTCACCCTCACTGGAAGAAATCTTCCTATCAATTGTCGGTAATTCCAAGGACAATTCTGATAACAGTTGATGAAAATGAAATCAATAGTGAAGTACGATTTCGTAGCAGGGCTCTTGCTTCTATTGTATAGAAATCTTTTTGCAGCCATAGATAAGATGTTCCTCATATGGCAGATACTTTTGCCTGTGTTTCAAATTTACATAATGGGATATGCATATTCTGCCCTAATAGGCGATCAAGGAATTAACATAGGAACATTATCAATCTCATATGTTTCATTCTTGACCACCGGAATGATGGGATTTAATGTGATGCAAGGCAGTCAAATAGCTGGTACGATTTTTTGGAACGATAAGAGGAATGGGATGTTTCAACAAATCTTGGTAATGCCATTTAACAAGATACAGTATGTAATATCAAATCTAGTAACATTAATTATTATAGGGCTGACAAGCGCTACAGCAATAATTCTAATCGGCTTACCAACTATATTTCAAGATATGAATATTACCATATGGGGAATATCATATACAATATTTGCATTAGTAGCAGGTTCCATATTTTTTGGATCGTTTACGATAATTCTCTCAACAAAGATGAAAAGTAGCGAGATGTATAACGTATTTAGTAATGGACTTTTCATATTTTTTATATTTGTTAGCTCCGTATTTTACCCTGCGCAAGGTTTACCTCAATCACTTTCAACAGCATTTTATTTCAATCCACTGACATATATTGCAGATATTACCAGAGCAGGGATGTTCTCTCAGATAGACGCATTTACAAATTTAGAAGTACTCGTTTTAACATTATTCTCTGT
>JARBAW010000035.1 GCA_029237505.1 Nitrososphaerales archaeon | reverse complement strand
GTTAGAAGTAAAAGCACCTTTATTACCATTATCCGATACTAGTTTTACTATTCCTTGTCCACAATGACCTGAAAGTTTAGTATCAAATGGTGTTTCATTGTCACATATGCTATCAAACGCCTAAAAGCCCTTCAAAGAAAAGCTTTCAGCTGAAGCTTGAATGCCAGTAATGATTCCCCCAGCTGAGCCAAATTTTCATGTTCGATATTCCATTCAGCAAAGGACGTTCCTTTATCAGAGGACACGAAAAAATTTATTCTCACATTTTTTATTTCTTCCCCACCTTGACACGAAACAGCCCCCCTTCCAACACTTTTTAGTTCAATTTCTTCTGCAAATGATATCTGAATAATAAGTGATGAGCAAAAGAACAAACTGAGGATTCCTACAATTACACCTAGCTTTATTCCATTTGACTTTTCCATTGGATTCATTTATAGGATTATATCTTTTAAGGACTAGGTAAGAAAATTCTGAATCATCTTCTGTTACCTTTTACTAACATTTGGTTTCTATTTTTTGGATTCAAAAACCACCGACAACTTTCAAATTGTGATTAGTCATTTGTCTGCACAATTTGAAAACCATTTATTTCAATTTCTCAAGGAATATTCTACTTGACTCTAGTTCTTTAAGCGTTTCAAATAGTTGCCATATCATTTGGTAACCATAATGAAAATTGGATTTTCTTTTATTGTTAGTATTATTATTGAAATTCCGTATGTGGGTTTATAAAATATTCAATTCATTTGATACATGCTAGTGTTCTTCGTAGAATTCTGAAAATGATTAACATATTTATATCAAAGAATATCTTTGAGTAATTGTGTTTGGGCAAAATGCATATTTTTTTGCATTGGTTTTGTCAATTATTTTGATATTTTCATCATTCAATTATCCTTTCTTAAATGCTCCACTATCTGCCCAATTACCTGGAACTCACATTTCTCAAGAACAATATGATAAGATTAAGAACTGCACTACCGACCTGAGCAAGAAGCCTACCGCGGTAGAATATCTCACACACTTTAATTGCGGACATGTCTCAAAGGATGAAACTGGAAGGACCATAAGACAATTTACGTTAATCGTTGAAGAAAATCAAAAGATACCTGTGACTTATGAAGGCCATATTCTGGATGCATGGACATTTAATGGTACAATTCCTGGACCTACAATTAGGGTCACAGAAGGTGATCTTGTCCGCATTAGGGTGATTAACAGTAATGAGAATTCAAACCCGCATTCACTTCACACACATTCTATTCACTACGCCAAGAATGATGGCGTTTCGATGGGAGGATATCCTGGAGGCGCGATTTCGCCTGGCAGAAGTTACACTTATGAATTTATTGCACAGCCTTACGGGGTCTATCCGTATCATTGCCACGTAGATCCTATTGCAGATCATATCAACAGGGGATTGTATGGAATGATGATAATAGATCCATTGGAACCAAGACCGCAAATGACCGAGATGGCCATGTTATTAAATGGATATGACATGGATCTTGATTTGGAAGGACCAACTAAGATACCTCCAGCTGCGTTGTTTCAAAATGTCGAAGATTCTAACATGACAGAAGGCATGACAGATAACGAAACTAGCGCTGAGGCCAACATGACAGAAGGCATGACAGATAACGAAACTAGCGCTGAGGCCAACATGACAGATAACGAAACTAGCGCTGAGGCCAACATGACAGATAACGAAACTAGCGCTGAGGCCAACATGACAGAAGGCATGACAGATAACGAAACTAGCGCTGAGGCCAACATGACATTGGTTTCATCTGACATCGAAAGTGCAGATGAGCAGGATGACAGCGGTGATGATGGATCATCAGATGAAGATAGTGGAGATAGAGTTAATGACATTTACACGGTTAATGGAAAAGCATTTGACTATATGATGAATCCCATTGTATTACAAACCGGCAAACCATATCGTATTTACCTGGTAAATATGCTTGAATTTGACTTAGTCAATTCATTTCACTTGCATGGCGCGATGTTCAATTATTATACTGCAGGTACAGATGAAACTCCAGATTACAATACTGATATAGTAACGCTATCTCAAGGGGATCGCGGAATTATGGAATTTACGTATGCATATCCTGGAACATATATGTTCCACGCTCATCAGACCGAGTTTACTGACTTGGGTTGGATGGGGTTATTTGATGTAAGGGGAAATCCTGTTGATCCTCAACCACATGATGCAACATGAATAAAAAGAAAATATTTTTTGAGACATCACATTAGTGTTACCTAATAGATTAACGTTAACGATAGAATGGATGGATTATTAGAATTGTTATCAAGAAGTTAGCCAACTCTGCCAGAATGTTGATGATGAGTGAAAGTCTTTTGTTTTGCTTTACTTAATTCAATTAGAAAATAAATTTACCTGAATCCTTGTTCAACAGATTTCATATGATTCTCGAAGTCAACTCACTCGACTACAAATGACATAGACTTTGTAGTTTCAATTCCAGCCTGCGAGGCGCTTGCTAGAACTGAGAATGATCCGGTAATATCTTCGCCAAGTCTAAATGAAGGTGACAGACTTCCATCATTGTCAGTATAGTCCTTAATTATGTTACCAGAAGGATCTTTGATAGTCAATCGTAAAAATACTCTGTCAAGTGGATTTCCTGTGGCGGGATCTGATGCAGTAAGTGTGACCGTTTGTCTTTCTCCGGCCGAAATCGGGTTATGCTCGACATTAAGATCGAGTGTTATTTTATCTGAGTTTAATGATGTATCTGAATTACCCGTTGGTGTTTCTGTCGGAGGCGATGTAGTTTGGGCACCTGCAGTTGAAGTCTTGTCATTGACAGTTGGTAACGGTAGTTGTACATTGCTTGATTGATTAGTCGCTTGACCAGATGTTTGAGCAGTTGTTTGACCGGATGATGTTGATCCTGTAACATTTATGCTATACCATTTGGTAACAGTCGGACCAGCTGGTGGAACCAAGCAAGTTATCTTGGACGTCAGATCATTAAGTCCTGTTTGAATTAGATGGTATTTGGATGTATAAGTATAACTCCATGTTGAAAAGTCGGAGGTACCGTTCGAACCGGTTGCTGTGGCTAGTTGGTATGGTTTTAGATTATTCCAATCTACATAGACCTGGCATTGTGCCGATGAATTATCAGAAGAAGTTCCATTTATGGTCAGTTCGCCAACTGGAACCTGCTGATTACTCACAGGAGCATCTATCTTTATTGCGATTCCGTATACGCTTTGAGAGTCAATACTTGTGAAAATCATTAGAGCTAAAAGCAATCCAGAAAAGCCAAGAAAAAGCATTATTTCGTGACCCATATGCATTGTAATCTATCATATTCCCTTATTTTTGTTTTTTATAATTTTTTGCATTAATCTAACGAATGCGAATAATCCCGTATAAAATATGTGAGAACAAGAATAAGTGATATCTAAGGAAATGGAATACTTGGCAGTTCAAATGGGATATTGTCTCTCATATATGTTGATTCGACACAATTGAATTCGCACTCGCTATCATTGCTGTTTGAATTCGCATCGTTTGAACGTCTGTCAAATGGACCGCTGTCATCTGTTGAGGATAAATTAAGGGCGTTACCTTCATTATCACTATGTGATTTAAATGGATCTGAATTCTCGAGTTGGGATTTTAACACATTCATGATCTCTTTATTTGAGCTTTGATTGTTGATAAGACTAGCGATTGTATAGTACCGCTGAACTTGATTTGCATTCAGTTCATCATCTGCTGTGATTAAATTCGCGTATACATTGCCATGAATGGCAGACACTACAAAGATAATACTACTAATTGCAATTAGGACAATGGTTCTACCTACCATGACTTAACAGTAATGCAATTTAGCTGCTTGCAAGTATATTTGGATTAGGTAACGAATTGCAGTATGAAAATCAAGGTATAATCAATAGTACATTATTTAAGGTATAATTTTAGTACGAAGATTACTATAACCAAACATAACCGACATATCTTCTAGAAGAATGCAACTTCGGCAAAATTACTTTATTTTAAATCCAATATGATTGGTTAGCATCTCATGACTTCATTTTGGTGCAATTGTATATCAAATTGAATATAACTTTACAAAAATAATCAAAGTACTTTTTCAGCAATATTTGATCACCGTGAGTTATCAAAGTCTATGATCAGATAAGGGATAAAGTAGATTTCAACTAGCTGCACTTGTCTCAACATAGAAATTGTTGTTGTACATTTCGGAAATTTGGTTCATTTCTTGGGGATCAAGATATTTTCCGTCTGATATCTGCGAGAATCTTTCTATTTCTTCTATACTAACCATCGTTGGCAAGATGACTGATATTTGTTCATGAGATAAAATAAATTTGATTGCCAGCTCAGTAATGTCCCACCCTTTCTTGTCAGAAATTGTCTTCATGTTTTCAACCTTTTTTAGAGCTTCGGATATCCATTCTCTCTTCCTGACACTCCTATGATCATTTTTGTCAAAAGTGGTATTTTCATTAACCTTCCCTGTTAATACTCCAGACGCATCAGGAACTCGTGCCATTATTCCGACATTTTTTTCTTTAGCGGCTTCTAGTAAGGCATTTCCTGGATCTTGCTCAAGTATGTTGAAAACAGTTTGAAGGCAAGTGATATTATGTTCACTAATAGCATGCAAACCTTCCTCTTTCCATCCGATTGCTGGACCAAGGGCGATACCGTGACTCCTAATCTTACCATTGGTAACGAGCGCCTCTAAGGACTTGAACAATTCTTTATCTGTAACTGCCTGCATTTTTGGGTTGTGCAGACTATACACGTCGACGTAGTCCGTCTGTAGTCTTTCTAAACTCTGACTTAAAGCGTATTCCAAATACTCAGTGTTATGTTTCTGTGGTAACTCATTATGGCCGATTTGTTCGGCATTATACATATCATATCCCCATTTTGTAGAATAAACTATTTCGTTTCTCATGTCCTTAAACGCCATGCCAATAAGCTTTTCACTCTTTCCTTTTCCATAGATATCCCCTGTATCGTAGAAGTTGATTCCTAAATCAAAAGCTCTTTTTAACATCCTGATCGCTTCGTCATCATCTATTTTCTTACCCCACCAATTCAGACCTATAGTCCAGGCCCCAAATCCAATTTCACTTACCTTAATACCACTTTTGCCTAATCGTCTATATTTCAATTCCATATCTCCATAAAATTCTCAAATATTTTTTGAAATTCATTGTCTTTTATAACTGGTTGACTTTGTGCAAACATTTCATGAATGTTACCAAATTGATTCCCATATTTTTTAGATTTATCAATATCAATCCATGACTTACATCCTGCCCATTCTGATTTTATATCTATTGAAATGGGTTGAGCTAACTTGTAAACCCTAAGCAAGAGTGCATTCATTGGTTTTTTTGGATTATAGTTCATTCTCATCTTAACGTACTTTTCATTCCATATATGATACTTTTCTAATTCGGATAGTATTTGATGATCCTGAAATTCTTGAATCGCCTCAATTCGTGCAATGCTTCTTAAAATGTTTGTATTATCCCTCATTTCTTCTGATTTGCTCTCGCGTAAAATTAATTTGTATGTTTGCAAATATTTTGGTTGCAAATATTCTGCAGCCTGATGCTCCAATGTGGGATACAGCAAAAATGATTTCTGGCTTATCTCAAATCCTTTTTTATACTCCAAAATGCCTCCCTTCCTAAGCAAGATTATTTGATTGCCATCCTCCAATGCCTTACAGATGATAGACCATTCTTTTAGAGCAAGCATTTCTATCCAAAACTCTTGATTATATCAAAGATATTTTTATGAACGCAAACTATCATTGGAGTATCCTTTAGAACATACCTACTTACCTGTGTTTCGCGAAGTTTGATAATCAAATCCTGAAAATCCATCAAATTGTCAGTTTCAAAAGCCAGCATAAAGTCTTGATCACTTATTCCGAAAGAATAGGATGTATTCAATCGTATTTTGGGGAATTTCTTACCAACGTTAATGTGTTCCTTCATCATTTCGCTCCTCTTATCAAATGGGAGAAGATACCATTCTCTAGACTTGATAAATGGATACACAATATTGTATTTCAAAGGGTCTTCATTTTTCATGAAACTGGGTTTAACTTGATTCGAATAAACCGATGGACGTGATGTCGATAAATAGACTTCTGAAGCTTCAATATATTTTCCAAGCACAGTGCTGTATACCTTTGAGGTTAGCACCTGAATGTTTTCTAACGACTCAGAAATGCTCCATATCATAAAGTCTGATTCTTTTCTAAGACCCAGTGTAGAGTAAGTTCTAACCTTCATT
>JARBAW010000034.1 GCA_029237505.1 Nitrososphaerales archaeon | reverse complement strand
GGAATAATTTAAGGATTGTTAACACTGAAAGTAACCTTTTGAAAGGAATTCCACAGGATTCCTGGGTGTACTTTGTTCATTCCTATCATATTGAACCCCAAGACGAGAAGCTCATTGCAGCAGTAACTGACTATGGTTCAAAATTGCCCGTCGTAATTGAACGTTCAAATCTTTTTGGGACCCAATTCCATCCTGAAAAATCAGGAAAAGTTGGAGCCCAAATCATGAAAAATTTTATTAATATTTGTGAAAAAAACGAATGAAGGTATTAGCAGCAATTGACATAATGAATGGGGAAGTAGTTAGATTAACCAAAGGAGACCAAGCTACGAAAAAAGTGTATAGTAAAGATCCTGTTGATATTGCCAAGAAATGGGAAAAAGATGGCGCCGATATGTTGCACATAGTTGATCTTGATGCTGCATTTGGAAGTACTTCAAATAATCTTTCAATAATCTCTGAAATTCTCAAAGCGGTAAATATCCGAGTTCAGATTGGGGGCGGCATTCGCGATACTGATACTTTTGAAAGGATTGCTAAAATGGGTTTTTCAAGAATTGTGGTTGGAACAATGGCTTACCGGAACACAAACGAATTACGCTTACTTTGTAAGAATTATAGTGACAAGATTGTAATTTCTCTTGACGAAATAAATGGAAAGGTAATGATTAATGGCTGGCAATCCTCTTCTGACTCTACCGTTGACGATGCGATAAGCAAGTTCAACAAGTTTGGAATCAGCAACTTCCTTCTGACTAGCATAATCAAGGATGGAACACTTTCAGGTCCAGACATTGTTACTTTAAATAGCATTAATACAGATCGAAAGTCAAAGATAATTGCAAGTGGTGGAATTTCAAATATGTTAGATGTGCTAAGAGTGCGATCAATCGGATGTGATAGTGTAATTTTGGGCAAGGCATTATATGAAGAAAGGCTGGAAATAAAAAAGGTGAAGGCTCTAGTATAATGCCACTATCAAAAAGAATCATTCCATGTCTTGATGTAGATAATGGTAGAGTTGTCAAAGGGATCAAATTTGTAGGGGTAAAGGACGCAGGTGATCCTGTTGAACTGGCTAAAAAATACAGTGACCAGGGAGCTGATGAACTTGTTTTCCTTGATATCACTGCCTCAAAAGAGGGCCGCGAGATAATGAAAAGCATTGTTAGAAAAGTAGCCAGCGTAATTGACATACCCTTCACAGTAGGAGGTGGCATTAAGACGCTTACAGACGCAAGAGAAATCCTCCTCAATGGTGCAGACAAGGTCTCTATTAATACTGCAACTGTCAAGACCCCTAAATTGGTAACAGATCTTATGAATATATTCGGTAGACAATGTGTTGTAGTTGCAATTGATGTGAAAAGAAATTACGAAGTTGATAAAAACGATAAAGAGCATACGATAATTCATGGTCCGGATAGGGAGTTTTATTTTGAAGTGATGATATACGGAGGATCCAAAGGTACAGGAATTGATGCAATACAATGGGCAAAAAAAGTGGAAGAGCTTGGCGCCGGCGAAATATTGTTAACCAGTATTGATGCAGATGGTACTAAGAATGGTTACGATATTGAATTGACCAATACAATATGCAATAGTGTAAGAATACCAGTTATTGCATCGGGTGGCTGTGGCTCTTCAGACCACATGGTAGAAGCATTCAAGAAAACCGATGTGGACGCTGTATTGGCAGCTTCAATATTTCATTATGACATGTTAACACTTGATAGGGTAAAGAAATATCTTGCTGAAAAGGGAATTCAGACCAGAATTTAGAAATAAAACTGATTCTCTTAGATCAAATTCTGTTTAGAATTGCAGCAACGTAAAAAAAATAATGAATTCTAGCCTTAGCTTCAACGCAAAGTTAGTGCAAAAATAAATATGCCTGCTACCATTTCTGCAGTCAGCAGGTAATCTTTGATTTTCTTTATCCTGCTGGCACTTACTTTCTTGATTCCTCTAATAACATGTTGATCACGTATGGTAACAAGAGCATATAACCTGGTGAGTGCCATCAAGAAACTTATTCCCAGATAGACGGGAAGTATCAACAAGTCTTTTGGATTGCGTCGTAGATGAGGAATAATTTTAATAGTCCTGCCGACTAACCATAAAATAACAATCGAAATCGCCAGTCCCCATTGATTTTCAATAAGAGCAATTGTGAGGAATATAGGACCTAATAATAGTGTAAAGACGGAAATGAAACGATCTATCATAGAAAATGCCAGGTAAGGACATTTCCATACCCACCCATTCCACAGGCTTTGGAAATCAGAATTATGACTGTTCCTTGCCCACCTAATTCGTTGTCGGATAAACTGGTTAAAGCCTGGCGCAGCAGATGAATATATCACTGCAGAACTTTGGTAATATGTCTTCCATCCTTCCTGTTGAACGAGTCTTGTAAAACATTTGTCTTCTCCTGATTCCTTTTTCCTACCAAGTATTACTTCATTTAAAAAGAAATTCATTTTGGGAAGAAGAATTTCTCTTCTATACAGCGCCGTCTTACCGCTCAAACATGAAAGAGCTTTTCCACCTGCTGTTTGTGCAGGCATGTCATAATAATTTCGCATATCCCAAAAGATATCAGTCATCTTTTGCCAGATTGTTCTTGTTTCAATAGGATGATATTTTGGGGTAACACCTCCTATTTTTGCATCAACTTGAAAAGGTCGCAGTGCATTTTCCAAAAAATTTGAGTCCCATATCGTGTCACTGTCTGTTAGCGCAAGAATCTTACCTTTTGATTCTGCAATTCCATCTGCCAAGGCTGCCCTTTTTCCTGGCTTTGATGTCACAATCAGTTTTAGATTGTTCTTATCTTGTTGGAATTCCTTAAACTCAGCTATGCTGTCTGGATCGGACTTGTCAATGATTGCAATAATTTCTGCAGGTTTATTTTTCCACCATGATTCCAAGGATCT
>JARBAW010000033.1 GCA_029237505.1 Nitrososphaerales archaeon | reverse complement strand
TGAGACATCATTTGCTACTATTAGATTTCCATTACACTCCTCAAGCTTATTAATTGCCCGTTTTATTAGCAGTTGTTTAGAAATTCCATATTCGGCCTTGAATGCCACAAGGAAAATATTCCTGTCATATTGTTTTATTTTATCCACAATTTTTGGGGTTGGGATGAGTTTAATAGTTTTAGTCCCATTTCGAGTATCTAATTTATTAGGTATTTTCTTGTTGCTATGTGATGTTGAAAAATCTGCGACTGCAGCAGTATGAAAAACAACATTTTGTTTTTTATTCAAAATTTGATCTTTCATGGTTTTTAGCATTTCCTCAGTGGTCTTTATCTTTATTATTTTCATTCTTGGATCATCTGGGATGTTCAAGGATCCATTTCCATAAACAAAAGTTACGTTAAATCCTATATCCAGACATTGTTGTGCTATATTTAGTCCCATTTTTCCAGAACTCAAGTTGGTTAAAATTCTGACTGAATCAATGTATTCTATAGTAGAACCCGCCGTTATTAGGGCATTTATTTTTGATTTTATTTTTGACTTTGGTTTTGCAATTTTGTCGATTACAAATTGCACTACCTTTTCAGCGGAAATCACTTTTGCTTTATCTTCTGTAATTGAGGGCTCTAATATGGAAACGCCTAATGACTTTAGTTTCTTTATATTTTCCATGATAATGGCATTTTCATACATTGCTTCATGCATTGCGGGAGCAATTACAATAGGTATCCTTGATCCAAATGCCACACTCAATACAGTTGTTACTGGATTATCTTCAATCCCGTTCGCAAATTTTCCTAAAGTGTTGGCCGTACAGGGATACACAATTATAATATCTGATTTGCCGTAATTGGCAAGAGCTATATGTTCCAAATCTGAGGTTAATTCAGACACTGTTTTGTTCCCAGTGGCCCAATTCATCATTTCCTCGGTTAGTAACTTGGACGTTGTTGACTTTGACATAACGGGAAATACTTCGGCACCATTGCGCATCAAGGTTCTGCTAAGGTCTATTGCTTTATAGGCAGCTACACTTGCTGTAATACAGATCACGATTTTCTTTCCTTGTAGAATATTGCTTTGCATACCAATAATTTCCTTTGACACATGTTTCATATTTTGAGAATTCCGGTTTGAATTATTCATATCAGACCCTTTTTAGTATTTTTTCCAGTTTAGTAAATTCTTCGTCCGTCATGTGATACATATGTTCTTCCTGTGGGAACTTACCAGACTTAACTTCAGTTTCATATGCATTTATTGCATCAAATATTTGGTCTGATAAATTGAGATATTTTTTCACAAACTTGGGTTCAAAATCTTTGTATAAACCCAGCATGTCATGAATTACAAGTACTTGACCATCTACATGAGGCCCACATCCAATCCCAATAATAGGAACATTTATGTTATCCGTAATCACTGATGCTACTTCGCTGGTAACCTTTTCAAGAACTATACTAAAAACTCCCGCTTTTTCGAGAGCCCTGGCCTCATTTAATAGTATAATTGCTTCTTCTGCCGTCTTCCCTTGCGAGACATACCCATGATGCAGCGGAGTAGTCTGGGGTTTCAATCCTATATGCCCCATTACTGGTATTCCCAATTCTGTCATGTTTTTGATAATGTCGACAATTTCCGATCCGCCTTCTAATTTGACGGCATCGCAACCACATCTCAAGAATTTAAACGCGTTTTTTATGGAAATGGATTTTCCCAATTGATATGAACCAAACGGCATGTCAGCGACTACAACTTGTCTTGTTATCGCATTAACTACCCCTTTACAAAATGTTAGCATTTCGGTCATTCCTATTTTTCTTGTTGAATCATATCCCATCATCACAGTTGCCGCACTATCACCTATCAAAACCATATCCAAATCAGTTTGATTGCAAATACGAGATATAGAATAATCATATGAGGTTAACATTGTTATTTTCTCTTTATTTTTTTTCTTGTTCAAGATATCGGCAATCGTAATCTTTGATTTTTTCTGAAGGGACATTTCAGATTCCCCTCCTCATCATTTTCAACGATTTATTCATATTTTGTATATTATCAAAATTCTTAATTTGTCGCAACAAGTAGGATCTATCGCTATTTACTAGTTCTCTTGAGATTTTTATCATATTAGGAATTGCACGTACAATGTTATCGACGATAGTCACATTTGATGCTATTGCCGTACGTGATAGCGGGTTGAGATCGATAGAAATCACATTCTTACCTATTTTCACTAAACTTTCGGTTCTATCTCCATCTTCGAGTGCAACAAGAACAGTGTCAGAAGTCATTATTCCATTCTTATCTACATATTTGCGATTGCTAGAAATACCTTTGATAGCGGTTCTTGATTTGGTGTTTAATCCCAATACCTCTCCTAAATTTTCTTTTTTTAGTATCCTTGCAATTGCTTTGGATCTAGCCATACTTTTGTGAAATAGATTCACCTCAATTTTGGATTTAGTAATATTACCCAAATTAACTAACTCCTTTGCACATAATGCGGCTGTGTTACCATTTACAGAAATAATTGACTTATTTGACAACAGTAATGAACAAACTGCCACTATTTCCGCCTCATATGCATATTTTGTAGTCTTTTCGCCCAACAAATAATCAAAAGCCTCACCCCTGCCATGAGCAATTAATCCTTCTGGAACAACAATCCCCTTACTGAATCCCCCTACTAACTTTTCTCTTATGATGAGTGATTTTGCCCTTGGATGTGTAGGCGGTATTCTATGTCTCATGCTTTGTAATTAATCTAGCACCATCATTTTCAATATTTGAAATAAATAATCTAGCGGGAAATTTTTTTGAAATCTTTCTAATAGTTTCTAGCTCATTTTCTTTTACGATTGTAAAAACAGTCTGGCCAAAAAGAGCCGCGCTACTATGAAAACCACTATGTGCCAATAGATCCATCAAGCTACTACAGCTCTTATCCAAAAATTTCAAAGATTGCGAAAACTCAAATGAGAGATCTAAGAAATCAACAATATCTTTAGTTTTCAGAATCTCCATCATCATATTCATACATTTATGATTTGAAATTTTTCCTATACTTCCGATAAAATATCTAGTAAAAATGGGGGAAAAGCAGAAAATCGCAACTTTGCAATTATTTATTTTTAGAACACGTGTTTTTCCAATCCCTGGAGCACCGGCCTTTAATCTAAAGCATAATCCACCGTAATACTCTGAAAGTACTGTTCCCAAACCGGTTTTGCAATGTATCTCCGCTTTATGAGCTATTTGAGCTGATTCACTTTCAGAAAGACCCAATGATAAAGCGTGATTGAGTGCATATGACAGACTCAAAGCTGCTGATCCACTTGTGCCCATCCCATAACCTATTGGAACTTCAGCTTGATGATTTACTCTTACAAAATATTTCATTCTTGATCTTTTAAGAAACTCGTTGATTACGTATTTTGAAACTATTGCGTCTTTGGAAATGACACCATTGATACTAATTTCAAAATTGTTCTTTTCATGACCATAGAGTTCCACCTCAGTTGTAACTCCCTTACTTATCGAAATTCCGGCTCCAAGAGAGCCATGTTTTAGAATTGATTCATGTTTTATCTCGCTATAAAAGCCGGTAATGTGACTGGGGCTGAAGGCCTTTGCGACTGAGATCGGCGGAGCTAATTCTAAGGTCATGTGGATCATAATATAATATTCTGAAAAATATAAGAATAATGTTTAATTAATTTATATGCATTTAAATGTATTATGTTTCAGAGTGAAAGACGCCTACAGAAAATAGGCAGTAGCGTCCTCATGTCATTACCGGCCGAATGGATAAAGACCCTAGGTCTTAAGAAAGGAGATATTATTTCCATTGAAAATAATGATGATAACTCCATTACCATATTTCCAGCCGGTGATAGAAATAGTCAAGCTAAGGAAATAACAATTCATCTGCTTGATCTTTCACATGACAAATTGATTAACCAGATTTACGGAGCATATTTGTTAGGTTATGATATCATAAAGATTGTAGGAAGAACCCAGATAGATTTTGAAGATCGTGAAATTATAAAAAAGGCAATGAGAAATTTGATAGGGCTGGAAATTGTTGATGAAGATGGTCTGAATATGACCATTCAATTTCTCCTTGACGCACATTCTCTGAACGTCTCTAAAATATTAAAGCAAATGAGTTCTATTGTCAGTGGTACACATAAGGATATAGTTAATGCCATGAAGACAAGGGACAGCGAAATTGATCTCCTTGTGAGGGGAAGAGATGATGAAGTAAACAGACAGTACTTTTTAATTGTACGATTGATTAGAACTGCCATGATGGATCGTCGACTTGCCTCTAGTTTGGATCTTAGTAATATCGACATATTGGACTATAGAATCGCAGCAAATCATCTAGAAAATGCAGGAGATCTAATTTCTAGATTATCTTCGCAATTATCAGGTTCTCTTGACGAAATAAAATATGAGAAGATCATCGAGGCAAATTACCTGATTTTGGAAATGCAGGAAAAATCTATATCGGGTTTTATCACCAAAGATACAGAAAAGTCTTCTCACGTAGTAACTCTCTTCAACAAGTTTGATGTGATATCTACATTCATAAAAAATGATTATATAAAGCTAGAAAGAAATTACGAATCTGCCTTAAAGATTATAAATATAATATACACGATGGATGAAATTGCTAGATGTTGGGTTGATATTGCAGATTTAATAAAACCCGACTATTCCATTAGGTAGAGAAATATTGCGATGACCCATTTGTGCATGATCGTTTGAATTTAGAGTAACCTTCTAGCTTTCTTTATACTTTATAAAATTCAAATTCATTTTTAAGAGCTTATATCTATGGAATGGAAGTCAGCGATAATGCAATATGAGGTAGTAGAATATTTATATTCATTGTAATTCTATTATTTTCATTCCACGAAAAACAGTTTATGGTAAATGCCCAAAATGTAGGACAAAGAGTCAGCTTGAAGTACTATCGAGTAACCCTGGAAATGAGAAATTCAGGTGCAACATGTGTTACAACAAATTTACGATGGATGAACTTTAATTCGCGGTTTACAGATATTAACGATTCTAGCATTTATTGCATTACCTCTAAATAAAATATTTTACAATATCTCCTAAAAAAATCATATTATCAATATTGAAATAGTTTGAAGATGTAGATTTATCTAAGTTTGAGTACCGTGGATGGATCATTAGGCGATGAAAGTAAGAATATCAAAGATCACGAAAGATATTTCCCGAAAAAAGAATCAATGCGTGATTCATCATTTCAATATCCCGTAAGAATTGGAGAAGAGTATAATGTAAATATCCTGGATATGAGTAGGAACGGAGATTCTGGCGTTACAAGAATAAGAGGGTTGATTACCTTCGTAAGTGGGACTAAACCAGACGACAGAGTGAAAATTAAAATTATAAAGATAGGCAGAGGATATGCCAGAGGGCAGTTAATTGCATATCTGGATTCTTGATTTAATATTTACTGCTGGTGCGGTCATGTTAAATGTCAATTTTATCACATTCATTTCCAATCAAGAGATAGAAAATTAGTTATTTACTACTTTTTAGTAAGCTTATCGTTACTATTTGTCTTTTTATTAATCTCAAAAAAATTATAAATTATACTATTGAATTCGAAAATCCTTATTGTGATTTGATTTAATCTTCTCGCACCTGAAATGACATACTTTAAAAACGAAAACACGACGTATTCAAAATTCTAACAAGAGAATTTGTGAATTTTACTGTATATTCGTATCAATTTGTTTTCTATTTGTGCAGCAGAATCTCGTATGTCAAATGTAAAGCAAGAATTAATATAGAAGAATCCTATCTAATAGAAACATAAATGAAAAAAGAGATGCATTTAAAACAGCAATGAAATTTATTATTCAATCTATTGTGTTTGTAATTATTGGTTGCACGATGGTGGGGATGGACTCTTATATTGACAGCACATATGCATTTCATCAAAACTACCCCGAATTTGATACTGAAGAGGAAGTTAAACAAATTTATAAAGTCTTAAAAAATGCACCAAATTTTGAATCAAAACTCATTCAGATAGAAAATATGACAGACCTTATCAGTGCTGGATGCGGTATGAATTTGTTCCTGTCAGGTAGACAATCAGAAACTGATAGTGCGAAGTCCATGTTGGACATATGCGATAGTGAGGTAATAGCGATGAAGTTAGAATGTGATCAACATTACGATCTCATGGAATATTGTAAAGATAAAGACGATTTTATGATGGAGTACATAACGGAAAGGAACTTGAATGAAAATTTGTCTGGCAGCGTGGCCTCAGTATCCCCTTAATTAATGCTCAGTGGAACTTTTTCTACGAATATCTCTTACCATGTAAAGGTTCGATATACTAGGTCAGTTAAGTTATTATCTGTTCTTTTGAATATGTCTTGATTGATTCCTATGAATAGTAAGGACAACCGAATATTTGTGCTATTCTGAAATAAAGGTTTAATTTGTAGAATTATTAGAGTTAATTATGGGAATATTCCGGGGAACTCTCATTATTGAATAGATTGGAACGATCTCACAAGGCGCTACTTCTTCTAGCTAGTGTAATAGTCAAAACATTTCTGATGGCAATAGTTTCTAGTTATGTATTTTGTGGAAGCATTAATCCAAATGTATTATTTTTCCACTGTCTGGAAAATGTTCCTTATGTGGGTGGCAGCATAGCTGCGGTTGCCATTATCGGGACTCTTTTTGGATATTACATTTCAAAGCTCAAATCGTTTGATCCAATATTTCAAAATCTAATGATGGGTGACTTTATAGTAACTGCAATGTATTTTGGAGCGTCCTTCTCTGCGCCGTCTATTATTGCATCAAAAGTAATGATTTGGTTGTTTGGTGTATGGATATTGGGGATGCTACTTGCTCCGTTTAACAAGGATCGTACTATATTAAAGAAGATAACTGAATATGGATCTCTGGTAGCGTTAGGAACTTTACTAACTGCTCATTTCATTCCATATCTACAAGAATATCAATCTTCATATACAGTTAGTATGATGGTAACTAGCATTCTAAGCATATTCGGTGCGGGAAGAGACAGATAAAAATATGGATTTATTCATTACTAATATAAGGTAAATAACAGTTTAAGCCATCTTACTAATTCTTTTGTACATTATTTCATGATTACCAGTTGTGTCATCTTCCCATATCATGTGGACCGCTGTAGTTGATACTGTAATAGATGGGCATTCTGAGATACCGATGTTGTTGCTAACATTTATGGGTTTATCTATTTTAGTTCCATTCATATTACCTTTGGTATAGAAGATATCATGATTACCACCTATATTATCTTGCCAAACAATATATGAATTATCATCAATGAGAATATTTTCGACATTTGATGAATTGGTAGATGATATAGGAATATTATCTCCAAAATCGTTACCATTGTTCATACTACTTCTAATATAAACATGCTTTTTGTCAGCAGGAATATTGCTGGTCCAAGTTACAATCACCTGATCTGCATCTGCAGATACTTGAGATTCTCCACCATCTATGTCTTCATTATTTAGTTTAAGAATTTGAGTGATATTCTGTATGTTGTTGTAATCTTTATGACTTTTAATTAACAAGACTTCCGTATCGTTATTATCCCTTTTATCCCAGGTTAGATAAAATTCGCCGGAACTTGCAGCTATTTTGGGATATGCTTCCAGATCACCTTCACCTATCTCCATTGACTCTCCAAAAGTCTTACCTTCATCACTACTCTTTGCTAAATTTATGATATTACTCGTTC
>JARBAW010000032.1 GCA_029237505.1 Nitrososphaerales archaeon | reverse complement strand
CATCATTAGTTCTTTTTTGGCACCCATACTTATTCTTTAATTATCATGATAGATCTTTGGTTTTCCAAATAAATTCAATCTTACATCTGGCAAGAAAGACGAACAATTGACTGGTGAAATTGTTCGATAATGCAATACTCTGATCTTTACTCGAATATAAGGAATAAGTCTGTAGATGCCTTTGTATGGTCGCCATTTTGCTGAAAATGCTAGCATATTTTGAAGTTTTTGGACCTTTTTTGTCGGATAAAACAAGCAAAAATAATGAATTGATTAATTGATACCTATCAGCACTTTGTTGGGTCAATATGCGAAATCCGTCAATTCTTTGTTGGAGCTTCAGAGTCTAAAAAAGGACCCGTTTTTGAATTGTGTAATAATGCGGGCTTTTTTTTACTCATAATAAGTCCAAATAATGTCATACCTTTTTTGAACTGTACGTATTTTTTTTGACCTAAAGTATTATCAACTTTTCATAATTAAGAATGTAATGAAATTCGCCTTTGGATATTTGCGGGTTAGCACTGATGAGCAAACGGTACTTAATCAAAAATTGGCAATTGAAAAATGGGCTGAAAATAATGATTTTAAAATTCTTGATTTTTTTGAAGATTCTGCAATAAGCGGCAAAATACCTGCAATTGACAGACCTGCATTCAAGGAGATGCTAACCCTGGTAAGATCCGATCGTGTAGATTCGGTCATAGTCTATGAATTATCCAGAGTTGGAAGAACATTTTGGGAGACACTTGATGCAATAAAATCAATTGAACAGTACTCTCCACTGATATCTTGCTCACCTAAAGAAATCTTTCTTCAAACAACTGATCCAAGTGTTAGGAAATTGATGATTGGCATTCTGACTTGGGTGGCAGAAAGAGAAAGGGAGATGTTGATTCAGCGTACCAGGGATGGCATGGCAAGAGCCAAAATGGCAGGAAAAAATATTGGACGCCCCAAAAAGACACTTGATAAAGATGTGTTAATTAAGATGTTATCCCAGAACATTCCGAGAAACAAGATCGCAAAAAATCTTGGAATTTCAAAAGCAACTCTCTACAACCAGATTAGAATGATCTAATCAACATTTGGTTTCATTTCATTAATTGTATTTTTTTCTGAATCTTTTCTACAACTTGATATTCAGTATCGACTATCTTTGATAAGTCTTCTTCACTTATTGCTAATGGTGGAATTATTGATATGATATTTCCCAAAGTTCTTAAATAGACTCCATTTTTCAATGATTCTTTTGCGATATAGTGCCCAATAGGCATGTTATCGATGGTCTTTATCGGTTTATTCTGCTTTCTTAATTCTATTCCACATAGCAATCCTTTATTTCTAATATCATAGCATATCTCAAATTCTGAAAATTTTGTTAATAATTTATCAAGTGACCTGGAATTGAACCTTATTTTCTTGATAAGATTGAATTTCTCATAAAGATCAAGGTTAGTCAAAGCAGCTGTACATCCTACCGGGTGACCTGCGAATGTATGGCCATGAAATAGTTGACGTTTATTCCAATATTCCCCAAGAAATTGGTCGAAAATCTTGGATGTTGTAAGTGTTACTGCCAGTGGAAAATAACCTCCAGTCAGGGCTTTTGCAAAGCAAACGATATCAGGTTCGGATCTTTGTGCTGTATATTCCACCATATTACCGAGTCTTCCGAAACCTGTGGCTATTTCGTCTAGAATCAAAAGAATATCATATTTCTTGCATAGGTCACTAATCTCTTTTTGAAATCTCTCCGGGTAGATGTTGACACCACCTGCAATTTGAGCCCCGCTTTCCATTACAAATCCTGATATTTTTGACGACATTCTCTTCAGGATGTTCTCAATTCTGTTGACATACTGTTCAATGCTTTGCGGTCCAAATTTTTCGTGTCTTATGGTTGGCGAATCTACCTTTACTGTCTTGAGCAGTATGGATTTGTAGGGAGAAAAATAACCATCAACGTAACCTACTGACATACAACCTATAGTGTCGCCATGATAGCCGTTTTTTAGACATATGAATTTTTTTTTCTGCGGCCTTCCTTTGTTGTTCCAGTACTGCGTTGCTATTTTTAATGCAACCTCTATGGCCGTTGAGCCATTATCAGTATAGAAAACTCTGCTCATGCCTTTTGCAATTGTTACCAGGCGTTTTGCTAGCTTTGCTGAAGGTTCATTTATCAAGCCAAATAAAGAAGAATGAGGCAGAGTGTCAAGCTGATTTTTCATTGAATCAAGTATTTCTGTTCGATCATGTCCCCAAACATTGCACCACATGTTACTAATCCCATCTAGGTAACTTCTTTTGTCAGAATCAATAAAATTAAAGCCACTTCCTGATTGGATGGTGATATTATCTGAAGCATTCCAAAGTTTCATTTGAGTATAGGGATGCCATACATACCTCTTATCGAGATTATTACTATTCAATAGAAATAGCTATATTATTGCACTATTTGTACATTAGCCCATAACAATAATATTCTATCTCATACTTCATGCAAACTTTATTGAGGGTTTTTGCAGGAACAATAACTAAATATTCTCTACGATCTACCTTTCAAAATAAGTTTATTAATAATCTGAATATACCATTAGATATGAAAACAAAAATATCTGTAATTTTGTTATTTATCTCACTAGCCTTACTAATCATATATGGTGCAGATGTAATATTTGCACAATCCTCATCTCCTGATGGAAAAACAGGTTTTCTAAAATTTGATCACGCCATCAGAGGAGTAGTGTTTGGTGCAGGTCCAGTAATTTTATCTATAATTGCATTTGCCATATCCCTAAAGGAGAAATCTGTTCTGGTCGTGGTGCTTCTTTTTATTAACGGTGGATTAATCATTGCGGGAATGGTTGGTATGGCAGCTCAGAAGGGTGCCAATGAAAGTAATGAACTTTACGGCATAACCGGGCTAGGTATATTGCTGATCGCATTGGGTGTTGTAAAGGTACTCGTTACAAGGAGAAAGTAGTGAATTTACGAACTAATCCAAATGTTTCAAAATCCGAATTTTGAAACATTTCTTCTACCCTTAAACCATTAGCATAACATTTAATTAAAGTAATAATTTCTGTAAAACATGCGCCGCTGTAGCTCAGCATGGTAGAGCAAATTCAAAGGCTGTTACTTTGGAGCTTAACTGGCTGTTAACCAGTGGGCCATCAGTTCGAGTCTGATCAGCGGCGCTTTACCTTTTGTAAAGTTAAAAATGTGCGATGTTTACAGTTTGCATATTTATTGTTACCAATATACATACCATACAACAATTATTCGAATATTGCAAAATTCGAATTTAGCAATATTGTGGCTCCCATATGATTGTTTTAATTAGATGTGATCAGAGTATCTTAGAATTCTATTATGTCTAATGCAATAGCATTGGAAAGTAAGTCTAGATGTCTTGACGCCACAATGTAGCCATTTTTTATTTCACTCTTCGCAATCCACCTATTTGAGGAAGACCAAAGTCTTTCTTTTCTAATTCTTTTCTCAAGTTCTTCGACATCTAATTCCTTTTCTTCGATTTCCTCTGTATCTGTCTTTTTTATCGTTAGTAGAACTTTTCGTACTAGGATCCTGGTACCGAATCTCTGAGAGAAATCCCTAGCAGATTCATCGTAATCTAGAAGTTTAATTTTAACCTGTTTTCTGTTCAACACATCTCTACTTGTAAGCAATCTATCATCAACAAATCTATCGTATGACATCTCTATGTCTACTAATAGTTGGTGATTAATTAAATCCTTCAGTAAGTTTCAAACAACAGAGAATTCATAATACGGAGAATTGTCTTTGTTGATTCCGCATTTGGTCAATTTGACATGATTTCCTGGCTTGAGATTTCCTTCTCTTATTATCCCAATTAACCGGATTCCTGCAATTTCGACGAGCCCTAGTATCTCCGAACTGCCAATGAACGATGACGAATGTTCAATTAATCGGCCCTTAGATTCCAATTTAGACATCCTAATTCTTCCTGAATAACAATTACTACAAATGTTAGCAGGTGGCCATATTTTGGAATCACAATTTTGACAAATAGGTATTCTGAATTTTCCTTCCTTCAGTGACTCCAGGAACTCTTTCATGGTCTTTTGAGAATAATTCGGGTAATTAAAGCGATCAATCTCTTGATATATCGGCAGAATTTGATTTTGCATTTGAGTAGATTTACTGTAATTTCTAATCCTTGGAAATTATTAGTACCAGTGAAGAGGAGCCGGCTGCAGACATGTTGTGTACTAGCCCTATTTTGCTGTCTTTTACTTGTCTATTTCCAGCCAAGCCCTTGAGCTGTTCACTGATTTCAACTGCTTGGGCAACTCCTGTGGCTCCAAGCGGATGACCTGTCCCCAATAGTCCTCCACGAGGATTGATAGATATTCTATTTTGGGATACAAATTTGCCTCCATCTCCTTTTTCACAGAAACCCAAATCTTCATACGCCATGATTTCCATAATTGTAAATGCATCATGAATCTCTGCTACGTCTACTTGTTTTGGAGTGATATTAGCCATTGAATATGCCATGTCCGAAGCACTTTTGGTTGAATGTATTCCAGATAGATCAGAGCTAACATTGCCGAAGCTTGCCGCCTCGACAGAACTTCCTATACCATCTATCCAAACCGGAAAATCTGTATACATTTTGGCATCTGCTTCAGTGGAAAGTAGAATTGCTGAAGCTCCATTGCAAACATACGAGCAATCAAGTAACTTTAGGGGTTCCACCAATTTTTTTGAATCCATTACATCCTTGACAGACACTGTTTTTCTAAAGAGTGCATTGTGATTCATTGTGGCGTTTTTTCTATTTTTTACCGTAACAGCTGCCATCTGTTCTTCTGTTGTCCCATATCTGCGCATGTGAACCTTAGCAAATAGGGCAGCCCAATATACTGGAAGAGTAAAAGAACCTCTTGAAATATCCCATATCAACTGTGATCCTTTAGTTTGCCTAATATCAGCCCCTACGACTAGGGCGGTTTTACACAAACCCGATTTTATCATTGAATATGCGGAAACAATTGCATTCGATCCAGAATTACATAAGTTGTCTAATCTCTGAGAGATTCTTGGTTTTAGACCCAAGTATTCAGCTACAATAGTAGATCCGTACTGTACATCCGCCGTTGTTGACAGAAAAACTGAATCAATTTGTAAATCCATATGCTTGTGTTTTTCCAGAATTTCTTTGGATGGTTGACACGCCATCTCTTCTACTGAGACAAGTGCATCTTTCGTAAATTTTGAGGTAGATTGATCAACTATTGCTACTCTAGACATTTTCTACCAAGAGAAGAGCATCTCTAATTGATTCAGAATTATCCTTAACAGGGTTGACTTGTAATATTGGAAGAGAAACTCCAGTTGAAATAAAGCGTTTTAGAGATTTAATACAATCGTCGACAGTTCCATAAATGGTCAGTGAATCTAGCATGCGGTCTGTTACAAAATTATGTATATTTTTAACGCCATTTATTTGATAATCTTTTGTGATAAGATCAACCTCATTTTTGAAGCCGTGAGAAGACAGGAATTCGCTATAATATTTTCCAACGGCAACGTAAAAAGCGAGTGTTTTTGCCGCCCTCTTGCGTGCCAGATCTGGATTTTTATTTGAAATGGCTGTAATAAATACGCAAGAGATTTCAAAGTTTCTGGATTTTCTTGAAGTCATAGACCTTATATGTTGTACTGTTTCTTTGAGCTCGTCAAGCGGTCGAAGGTACAAGATTATTCCATCAGCAATATCTGTAGCCAATTTTATCATGCCAGAATTTACAGCGCCTAGAAAAACTGGAATTTGCTTTCTAGTTGACGGATGCATTATCTTTAGATTTTTTAATTTGAAAAAATTCCCATCAAAATTTATTGTTCCTCCACTTGAGATTGTTTTAAAGCAGAACACATATTCTTTCATGCGCTTTAATGGAAATTCGAATTTGATGCCATGCCAGTTCTCGGCAAGCACAGGAGTACTTGCGCCGATCCCTATTATCGTACGATTTCTTGAAAGGTTATCCAAAGTCGAAGCTGCCATTGCAGTGGTCGCAGGTGATCTAGAAAACATACTAACAATGGATGTACCTAGTTTTATCTTACTAGTTAGCGAAGCGATAGCTCCAAGCATCACGAATGCTTCACGACCCCAGGATTCTGGTATCCATATTGAATGTACCGGTCTATTGTCCAGTTGTCTGGCGAATTCTAAAATATCTTGAGTGTTAAATAAACTACTGGGATTAATGCCAATTTGACCTATCTCATAAGTCATTTTTTAAATACTTCTTGAACTTCTTTAGATGCTTCTTCTACATCCTTGTGTGAATCAATTGATCGCCAATAATTATTTGAAAATCTTTTTGCTTTCAGTTTCTGTTTCTCAACCAACATTGGTAAAGTAACTGTTTCAAGATTCCCATTATCTGGCAGGTAATCAAAAATCTCATTTGAAAAATAATATACGCCTGCATTGATCCACGTATCCTTGATGAATGGTTTTTCAATAAACTTTGATACAAGATCACCATTAGTTTCTACAATTCCAAACGTACTCTTTAGAGGAACTAATGCAAGAGTCATTGATCCTTTTTCAGATATCGTAAAAGGATCCAAATTAGTCAGGATATCTCCATTGATTACAAAGAACCCTGAATCTGTATTTCCATTCTGAATAATATACTCCTTTGCGTTTTTTAGTGCACCACCAGTTCCAAGTGGGACGTTCTCTTCGATATAACTGATATTAACTCCAAACTTTTTGCCATCTGCTAGATGATGTTTTATTTTTTCTTTCAAATGGCCTACTAGAACTATGATGTCTGTTATCCCAGATTTTCTTAACCAATTTACTTGTAGCTCTATTATTGGAGTGTTATTAATCTGAATCATGGGCTTTGGCCTATCTGAAGTTAAGGGTCTCAGTCTTTTTCCTAAACCCCCTGCAAGTATGACTGTTTTCACTTGATTCTCACTTGCACAAATATTCTATATAAAAGTCATCCTAAAACGAATAACGACTACATGGCCTATTCTCGCGAGTAGACATATACTCCATCGAGAAAGACTCTTTGATCTTTGTTCTTAACTCTAGTTGACAACTCTATGTTGGCAGCGGTCTGAGAGACATGTTCAAGATGAGGGCCGGTGATCACAAGATCATCACCCTCGATAGCCACTTTAGTAGATTCACCTACAATTTTTGAAATTCTGGCCTTTCTCTCTCCGAAAAAATTTTCTACATGCACCTTTCCATCTTTTATCTTGACTGTTATAGGAAAGTGTGCAAATACTATTTTCATCTTATACTTGTAGCCATTCTCAACACCTTTTATCATATTGTTTATGATGCTTTGTGCAGTTTTTGAAATAGCAAAATCTTTTCTTCTAGTTCCGTAAGGTTCAATCTTTACGGTATTATTTTCAATAGTCAGAAAAGCAGGAAGTTTTGTAAAGTCCTTTTTAATGGTGCCCAATTTTCCTTTGACAGAAATAGTTCTCTCCTCCAATGTGACTGTAATACCCTCGGGAATTTCTAATGTTGAGATGTGTTCATTAGTAGACATATCCAACCAACACTCCCCCTATTCCCATTTCTTGTGCTTCATGATGAGTCATGATGCCTTTGCTAGTTGAAACTATCAAAATGCCCATATTGTATGCAGGTAAGAATTGTCTTTCCCAATTCAAAAATTGATTTTTCCTGACACTGAACTTTGGAGTAATTATTCCGCACTTGTTTATTTTGGCCAAAAGCTGGATCTTGAATTTTCCAGCTCTAGAGTCATCTACCTGCTCAAATTCTCCAATATATCTATGCTTTTGCATTACCCGTAATACTTCGCTTGAAAATCTTGAAGATGGGCTTACTATACATTCCTTCTTTCTTCTAACCTCATTATTATATAATGTGGCAAAAAGATTTGATAAAATATTTAATGCTGGCAATTCATACACCCATTTTTCTATTCATATTTCTTGAAACCTAATTTTATTGCTACTTCTCTAAAGCATTGTCTACACAGCATGATATTATAAGCTTGAATAAGTCCAGAATAACAACCACATCGCTTGCACCATCGAGTTCCCTTCCCATGTATGCGTTGCCTTCTACCAGTAACATCATATTCTCTTGGCTTTGGCACTAGATCATTTCAACTCCCATGTTCACAAAAAATTCAACGGCTTCATCCTTTGAAATTCTGTGCTTCTTTCCCATCTTTCGAGGATTGCTCTTTTTGATTATTCTATAACCAGGCCGTGATAGGGATATGCAAACATTCATTCCAAAAATTCCGATATCTGGATTATATTTTGCGCCCGGAATATCAATGTGTTCTCTTACGCCTAAGGATATATTTCCATAGTTATCAAATGAAGATTTTTTCAATTGATTGTTCTTTGATTGAATTATTCTCTTGGCAAATTCCATTGCCTCTGAATTTCTAAGTGTGACTTTTGCACCAATTGGTTCACCTTTGTGGATACCAAAATCTCTAACGTTATTTTTTGCCCCGCATTGAGTTGGTTTTCTTAACGTCAATTCTTCAAGCGCATTTTTGGCTCTTTCTAGAGGTTCGCCCGATTTTCCTACTCCGATATTAATTACAACTTTTTCCAAGCTGATTTGTTTCATATTATTTACTGTACTCATTTTAGATGCTTACCTGAATTAATGAAGAGTCAGTGCCAACTGCCATAACTATATCAATTGGCAATTCTACAGTTTTCTCACCTATTGAGACGAAGACACGCTTTGGAAGAGAAAAAGATCCCGGCTTGACTTCTTCAACCTTTCCAATATTTCCTGCGTTCTCTCCTCTGGTTACAATAACACTACAACCTTCTTTCAACTGAACATGGTTTTTGACACCAAATTTTGGTAATTCTACCAAACAAGTATCATTTACGTTATATGCTTCTTGGCTTAGAAATGTTCTACCATCATGAAGACGGTACTGATACGACTTATTCTTAGAACTAACTTTGGATTTGATCTTTCCCAGCTTTAGGTTTTTTTCATTTGCGTTTATTTTTATGGGCAAAAGCGGGAGTCCGTTTGAAGGCACAAATCTATAAAATTCATTTGAAGGTTTTATTTCTACTGTATCCATCAAACCAACCGGAAAGTTTGGATGACGGATCATTTTTCCATCAACGGTAATCAAACCCTTATTTAGCGAACTTTTTACTTCACGGATGTTTGAACAAACGTGTAAAAGATCGCGCAATACCACGCCAATGGGATATGAAAACCTTCTTGTGTGCGGTCCAGGCATCGTGTTGAGAATAAATCTAGATGATTTTCTGCTAACTTGCCAGAAGCTCGGTGCAAGTTGTCGTTTTAATCTCTTGTCTCCTCCTTTTTTGGCCATGATTATGATTCCCCCTTAATCAATTCCTTCTTCTTTTCAGCTGATTTTTTTGTTTCTTTCCCTTTTTTTGTGTTTGTGTTTGTGTTGTCTTCACTTGATTTTGATTTCGGGATACCTTTTAATCGAAAATCATCATCAGTATTCAAAGAAATAATTTGTACGTTTGAAGCGTGAACCTGCACCTTGACATTACCACCACGTATTTTCTCTCTCTGTACGCCCTCTATAGACAGTGTTGATCTTTCAGTATTCACTTTCTCAACTTTCCCTTCTATGCCAACATATTCTCCTCTTAATATTCTAACGGTATCTCCTTTTATCACTCTCATACTCCGCTTTTTGTGTTGTTCTCTTAAGTTTTCAGAAAGGTTGGCTCCCAAAAATTTGTCTCTTTTGTGTTTTGAAATCAGTTTGTAGAACATTCTCATAACCTCATATTATCAATGATGCCAAGTTGGCTATTCTGGGCCATTTTTCTGCTGCTTCGGCCGCCACTGGGCCTTTGATGTCAGTTCCTTTAATTTCTCCTTCTGGTGTAACTAATACTGCTGCATTGTCTTCAAATGATAATCGAACGCCGTTTAATCTCCTTATGGGATATTTTTGTCTGATAATTACTGCTCCAAACATTTGCTTCCGTAGTTCTGCGTTTCCTTTTTTCACAGTAACATTCACAAAGTCCCCGACTGATGCGGCGGGCATCCTTGAATGTCTTCCCTTAATACGTGTCACTTGCGCAATTCTCAATATTTTTGCCCCTGTGTTATCTGCACAAACCAAATTAGCAGTAATTGGCAATGCCCTTGTAATATATGGCTTAAATTCCTCGACACCTTTTGCCGAAACGGCTCTACTCTTAGACGCCACTTTTTATTACCTCCACTGTTACAAATGATACTGTTTTTGAGATAGGTTTACATTCTGCAATTTTCACTTCGTCACCTTCATTTACATCCATACATGATGGGAGAAATGCATGGACCTTTGAACTACTTCTCTCATATCTTTTATATTTTCTTACCAATCTGGGGTAATCACGTGATACTACTATCATTTTGTGCGCTTTTGAACTTACAGTAATCCCTGTTAGTATTCTTCCTCTTATGGAAAGTTTACCATGGAAAGGGCACAATTCATCATCACAAGTCCTTTTTGGTTCCGTAACTGTTACTCCAATATTTCTAGCCATTAATTATCAACCATCACTTTATTAAACGATCTTCAGGTCTCCCTAATATCATAGAACCATTCATAATGCAAATCTCGTCTTTAAAAATCAAACCTAGTCTTTGTATTGTTTTTTTAGGAATAATATATTTCTTAAAGTCATTAGCAAGTGAAATTGTATTTTTAGTTTCAAAAATAATTTTGCCATTCACTTTCCTTTGATTATCAATCGGCCCATAATCTATCTCTGCATTTCTCCCAATGAATTCATATCGAGTAATGTAATCTCTAAATGTCATTTAGCGAGCTCCCTTTCCTTTAATATCGAATGTATTCGGGCAATGTCTCTTCTCTTCCATTTCATATTTCCAGTTTCTTTCTTAAGTGTACCTTTTGAATTTTCAATTGTTAATTTTAGCAAGTCCGCTCTAATTTCCGACAACTTTGATTCTAGATCAACATCGTTCAATTCTCTTAATGTTCTTAATTTGAGTCTAGCCATTACGTCTCACTTTTGTTTACGGCTATTTCTTTTACTTCATTATCAATAATATCTTTACTCTCTGTAGCGTCTGTGTTCTCCTTACTCTCTGTAGCGTCTGTGTTCTCGTTAGTTTCTGTAATTTCTGTTTTTATCTCTGATTCAGCAGGAACATTCTGATTTGTTTCAGTTTGGGCATTTTCAGCGACTGCTTCCTGCTTTACCGGAATTTCAGTTTCACTCTTTGGTTGAGCTTCAGCATCTAAATCAAAATCACGATGTACTTCTTCCTTAATTGAAATCTTTAATTTTATTCCCACAAGTCCCATTTTCGTTAACATGCTGTTTGTGCTACTTCTAACAACTTCTTCAGCAAACTTTCCGCTTTTGGGAATAATACCTGCAGTATGTTTCTCAAAATGAGCGCGTTCACCTCTAAGCTTACCAGAAATTGTAATTTCCACGCCCAAAGCTCCAGCTCCCATTATGGTGTTTATGGTCCACAGTGAAGCTCTCCTAAATGCTGTTCCCCTTTCAATAAGCTGTGCAATTCGATTTGCCATTATGTGTGGATTTAATTCAGGTTTTGTTACTTCAGTGACAGAGACCTGAGCATTTTCTAAATTAAATTGCTGTTCTAGTCTAGCAGTCAAATCTCTAATTCCACTTCCCTTTCTTCCAATGACAAGACCTGGTCTAATGACAAAAAGTGTTATTTTAGTTCCTATGGGGGTTTTTTGCACCTCTGCTCCTCCATAGCCAGCTTCAGTTAAAGAAGAACTCAGGTATTCGTTGAGTTCCATATTTCTAAAATTATTTTTCATTACGTTTTTTATGGCACTCAATATACTTTACCCTCTCTTGCAACGATCTCTACATGCGTTAACGTGTCAACTTTTGGACTTGACCTTCCCATAGCTCTAGGTGTAAATCTCTTAAGTTTTGTTCCTTTGTGAATGACACAAGAAACTATTTCCAACCTATCTAAATCCATACCCTTATACTCTGCATTTGATTCCAAATTATCTAAAAGTCGCAAAAATTCTTCAGAAGCTTTCTTTGGAAATCTTCCTGAAAAAAAACCGTCCATGATGTTTGATCTATGTGCCACTTCGTTATGGTGCCTTCTATAAGGAACTGCAACTCTTTTCTCAATTGCCTGATCCAAAACATTCCTTGCTCTTTCGATGGAAAGGCCCTTGATGGCGAGGGCAATTTCTCTGGCGTGTTTGTGCGATATGTCAGTTTCCCTCAAGGCCGCTCTGACATGTTTATTCTTATCAAATTGTGAAAAAGCGTATGAATAAGTTGGCAAATTCTATCACTTTAATGGAACGTAAAGACTTGATCTGGAAGCTCCTACTCCAGGTGCACCGTGCTGAACTCTCTTGTTTGTAATTGCGTATTCACCTAAATAATGACCGATCATTTCGGGTTTTATTGTAATTGGACTAAAGTCCTTTCCGTTATGAACATTAACTGTAATACCCACCATGTCAGGAAGAATAATCATGTCCCTTACATGAGTTCGTATAGTTTCTTTCGAGTTGCCTTCTCTAACGTTTTTAATGCGTTCACGTAACTTTCTTTTTTCATCATTCATATATTTTCCAACTCTCTTATCCAAAGACCTTCTCTGCCTTGCATTTAACAAAGGTAAAAGGGCTTCTATTGATAGATTCTTTAATTGATCTACGTTTAAACCTCTAAATCTAAATTCACGAACCAATTAAATATTCAACTCCAAAATACTCCTTTTAAATTTAACTAGATATATCAATTTAGACCAGACCTAATCTTGTTGCAAGCTGACGCGCTTCATCATCTTTCGTAAACCTGATAATTGCCTTTTTTCCTTGTATTGTTCTGAATATGTTGACTTCTCTCACGTTGCCTTCATACATTGTCTTAATTGCTTCACTGACGTCCTTCTTACTTGCATTGTCAGCGACAATAAAAGTTAATTTATTTTCTTTTTCTATTAAATTAAATGTTTTTTCCGTAATGTATGGGCGGAGAATAATTGAATGAATGTTATCGTCTATTTCTTTGCTCATACTTCCTTCACCATACTTTGTACTTTTGACCAAACTGTATTTATCTCGTTCATAGAATCAATAGCATTCTTTGTGTAGATTGTTAATCTAACTGGTTTTGTTCCAGGCACAAGATCCATAATACTCAGGTCTTCTACAGCGACAACATTTACACCAGGCAATGATTTCTTTAATTTAATTATCTGTGAATCTTTTGAGGCAACAATTAGACTACTGAGGGCAGTATGTTTCTTTCTTCCTCGACGTCGTGATTTACCGGAAGGGACTTTTACTATGCTTGTTGATCTTTTAAGATCATCTTCCAGACCTAATGATAGTAATGCTTTCCTTAATTCTGTCGTCTTTGTAATTTTCTCTAAATCATTTGATACAACAATTGGAAATTCAGAAATCTTGTCTACTTTATGACCACGTTTTTCAATGATTTCTTTATTTGATGTTGCTGCTATTGCTGAACAAAATCCCAGCTGCTTTTCCTTTTTGTTAATTTTCTTGTGAATTTTCTTCCACGAAACTGGAGGATGCGCCAACCTTCCACTTCTGACACTAGCAACCCCTGCGGCTTGGCCTGCACGTTGGAACCCTTCACCTCTGGCTCTTGCAATTCTCGCAATACCTAAACCGGTGTTGCGTGATTCTGCACTCACCATCTCACCTGCTGCAGGATATCTGCCCTGTGGCTGAAACTGCGATGAGAGGACATTAACATATACTTTTCTAATAATCTCCGGTCTATATGGTGTATTAAAAACAGATGGTAATTCTAATGATTCAATCTGCTTGCCGCGAAGATCCTTAAGACCAACTTTCATTTGACCAATACCTCCAAGACTTTAGGTTCTACAACTTTCTTACTAATTGTTCTCATGGGAAAGCGCATTTTTATCAACCGTTTAGGAACTCCCGCGACTGAACCTTTTACTATGATGTAGTCATTTTTTACCAAACCATAATGTTCAAAGCCGCCTTTTGGGTTAATCTT
>JARBAW010000031.1 GCA_029237505.1 Nitrososphaerales archaeon | reverse complement strand
GTTATAACATTCAATTTGTGTGTCATAGCATTTCGTATTTCTAACAATTCTACTTGAACGACAAAAAACTATTTTCGATTATCATAGCAAGACAGCAAAATTCAATTCATCGATGCTTTTTATGATTGATTTGTTTATTCTATCATTACAAAATACAAATTGTAAGTCTTATCCAATTAAAATCTACAAGCAATAGGAATATTATTCATAATTTTTGTGGTGTGAATATATAAATCAGGCGTATAGAGAAAATTTTTTGTCAATTGTCAAAAACAAGCGCAAAATTTCAATTTCCTTGTCAAAAAATAGAAAATGTAACCCCAGATATTATGATAAAGATGGTAAGTACAAGTGTGGTTCTTGCATTACTATTTACTGTTCCTGCTTTAGGAATATTTTTAGGAGTTTACTGGCACACAGATAATTTATTGATGGGAATAATCATAGGCTTTACGGTTCATTTTATGACTCTTGGATTTTCTCATCCAATATCGCATTCTATATCGTCATTTTTTGATAGTTAGAATTGACATATTTTGTTACAATTAATTAGCATAACTGTGTAGAACCCGATATTACTTTACTGTTGTTGGTAATGTCTATACTATCGGAGATCCGGCATTTGAACGGATTTTGCTTTGGTAATTAGTGATAAGGAGAGTAGATGTATTGATATATTTTCACTAGACAATATTCTGACAACATAGATATCATCAGCTGCCCTGCAGCTTGTGTGTTCAGAAAATTCATCTAGATTTATCAGGCAAGATTAAAATTGATGCAGAATTATTAATTCTTTGATAAAGGATGTGTCATAGCCAATGAGCAAAGTTAGCATGCCAGGCAAAATTTTTGGAACCGTAATGTCTCATGGAGTAAAGGGAAGGATGTTAACAAAGAATGAACTCCAAATGCTGACAGAGGCTAGAGACATGGATGAACTGGTGACGAGAATGAAGAATACTGTTTATCTTGATGCTTTAGCCAAGCTCACAAAGCCCTACACTGCAGATAAGATTGAAAATGCATTGAAAGAATATTTGGTCAATACACATGCAAAAATGGTCAATGTTTCAGGGGGAGCTAGAATACTTAGCGCATATTTTGTAAAACACATCACCTGGAACTTGAAGATGATACTAAAAGGTAAGGCGCTTGGGAAATCATATGACGAATTGTTGCCCAAAGTAAATTTGAGGGCAGAAGAACTAGTTGGTCGACGTGATCTAGTTGTTAAAGCGCTGGTTTCAAAGACGTTAGATGAGGCTGTCTCTTCTCTCGCTGGTAGCGAATTTGCAGAGGATGTTACAAAGGCAGCCGCCATATTCAAGGATAAGGGAGATGTTAGAATTTTTGATGTGTATCTTGATCACGTTTTCTATCATGATTTGGGCAGGGCAATGAATACAGAATCTCAATCTCTGGAGGCAAAAAACATTGTATCTGTTGACATTGACTCTTATAATGTACTAGCTGTACTTCGAGGAAAATTCTGGAATTTACCTCCCGAGGAGATAAATAATTTGATTGTAGCTACCACCTCCAAAGTTACTAAGGATATAATTCAAAAGATGATAAACACTGAAAAAATATCAGAGGCAATTGGGGAGCTTTCCAACACGGTGTATAAAGATATTGTTCCACAAAGTCAAACAAGTGATATAGACGCGATATTACAAATTGAAAAGGGTTTCGAAGAAATTGCATTAAAGCGAGCACAATCAGCATTCAGAACTATGTTTAGCGTTGGTATTGTCCTTGCTGCTCTAAAACTTATCATGGTTGAGGTCAGAAATTTATCAGCAATAGCATCTGGAGTAGAACAGAAGATTCCAGGAGAAACAATAGTTTCAAAACTGATTAATATCGCATAGAACTACCTATTTCCAAATACAAAGAAATTCTGCAAAGCCAGAGTTCTTCGCCATGGTTCGCAGGAACCGATTTTTATTAATGCGAATAATTCTCTTATTTAGATCGCTTGCCAGACCACTTTAGATTTGAATATAACATATCTGGAATTAGTTTTTTAAATCCAACTCCTTCTCCCCTATACCATTTTGGGAACCATTCGTAAAGATGCAATCTGATTGTTTGAATGTATACAATTAATCCTTCAATTAGCATAATGCCAATATTACCGCCGATTAAAACAGCCAGCCCGCCTCCACTCTCATATGATTGGTTAACCGTTACCAACAATGCTGCATGTACTAGAAGCATAATTCCAATTCTAGTATAACTTATTACATTAGACAGAACTTCAATTATCCTTACCAGAATTACTTCAATTACAATTCCCATCAATCCACCACCTTCATCATGACCAAGCTTTGCAGCATGTTCCTGCTCTTTTTTGCCTCCAAGTATCATAACTCCCACTGTAGCAAATATTATTGGAGGAGTAGCCTTTGCAACAAAGTCAACCGTTACCCAATCACCGAATAAGAATGTCAACCACGGTACTGGTTCGTTATGAATAACTCCTGTTACTCCAAACATTCCGATGATATCATACCCTGATCCAATAGCTGCTAGTATCAATGCAACTACTGCAAGAAATTGAACAATTGAAGGAATATCATGAGTCAGAATAAGCAGTTTATTTTTTTCTAGGATATCATGCCTTAGTTTCAGGAACATTGCCATCAACAAATGCACGATACCTATAGCAACTGAAACTTTGAGTATTTTTATTACCTGGTCAAATGTTAATTCAGAAACGTTTAGAGCTCCGATAAGTGGACCCAGCGGTTCAAAAACATGCGATAATATTGCTATCTCATCTATGTGAAAACCAAACATCTCACCTGTACCTAAACCTGCGATACTAGCTGCGGCACCACTGGCCGCTAATAATGTAGCCCATGTCTTTAGATTTCCAATACCCCTATATCGGAGGAACATTCCCAAGCCAAAAAGCAGAAGACCATGTCCTAGGTCTCCAAACATAACGCCATAAAAGACGGGCCATACGTAGGCAATAATTGGTGTGGGATCTACTTCTCCATAGTTGGGAAGTCCTTGGGTTTCGGTTATTACTTCAAAAGTCTTTGCATATCGATTATTGACAAGTAAAGTAGGAAGCTGATTGGAAGAATCACCATCAAGTTTAACTGGTTCTGTAATAGAGATATATCTATCCGTAAGTTCTTTGAACTTATTTTCCATACCTACTGGAATATAACCTTGAATAACAGCAAAATTCTTTGTACCAGCTGGTTTGCGAGTTATTTCCAAAATATCCTTGGCTGTTTTTGATGATTCGTATAATGAGAGTAATTTAGGAAGGATTGCAATCTTTAATTTTTCAAGTCTCTTTGTAAGCTCTGTATTTTTCTTTTCTAGCTCCTTTGTCGTCTTTTGGCACATGTCGTAAGCAGAACTCGGGTTTTGTGGCAAGTCTGATGGAATCTGGATAGGATGCACATTAAAGCTTCTAAGCACTTTCATTATTTTTTCTGAATCTTCTTGTGATCCTATGACGATAATAGATGACTTTTCATCGTTAAGCTTAACTGGATGAACAATTAGGTCGCCCAAACTATTTTGAATTTCATGAAGGTCCTTTGAATTGATAATGAAAATTTCTGCAAAAAATGTCTTCAAGTTACGTAAACCAGATAAATCCATCTTGAGTTTTGAAGCACTCCCTATTGCGTCTAAGGCATTACGATATTCCTCAAGATCCTTCTCGACTTGCTGTTGAGTCTTTAGTAAAGAAACCGGTTCTGCCAACAGAGCCTTGCTCTTACTTTCTAATTCAAGAATGAAATTTTGAATATCATCAATCTTGTAATCAGTTTTTTCCTGAGGAGCACCCTTAAAGAGAGTCGCCATTACACCAGTTTCAAGTGAAATCCCCAAGGATCTAATGACTTCATCAACTTCTTGAAATAATTTTTGAGCATTTAACAGAAGGTCATCAAAGTATGAATTACTATGTTCAGAGGGATTCTGCAAAGTATGAAACCACTCCAATTCCGCCAACTTGCTTACTGCTTCATGAGTTTCAACTCTTGGCAGAATCAATGTTGTCTTTAAGAGCTTGGCCTGTCCCATAGTACTGAGCTGTTTGATTACTAATTCTCCTTAAAATCTTTCCCTTTTAAATTTCCCAATAATCAGCAAGTCAGCACATATTGTCATTTACAATGCCTTGTGAATTCTCAAAATTTCATTTCCCAATGATAGGAATAATTTCATGGACAAAAAATTTTACGTTATCAAAAGTCGCTCTCTAAAGTCTAAAGACGTTTCTAAGGCGTTAAACTTGAAAAAAAGGATCTCGTTGGGAGAGGTATAAAATTCCTCATTGACCCAAGATAATGAACATCATGACAATACCATAGATTGCAATTGATTCTACCATACCTACGAAAATGAAGACTCTTGATTGCATCTTTGGATTATCGCTAATGGCGGCTAAACCTGCAGCACCTACGAATCCTAAACCTATTCCTGATCCAGCTGCAGCAAGTCCAAAGGCCATACCTGCACCAATAAGTTTGGAGGAACCTGCGTCGGAGGAGCCTTCTGTTCCCGCTTGAGCATAGACCGAGTTATTATACAAGAATAGTATGCTAGAGGTAAGAGCAACGGTCAGAAGAATAATACTAATTTTTTCTCTGTTAACAATCATCATACAGTGGTTCCAAAATTGAAGGCCATATTTAATTATAACTAACTAGGTTTAGAAATTTACAAGATTTGATGTAGAATTAACAAGAATCCATTGAAGAAAGAGGCAATATCTATATTGAAAATATCCGAATTTTTAACACATGATACCAAGAAATTTCCAATTAGATTTTATTGGTAAAGTGAATTTATTGATAGTTAAGTTTGCTCTACATATCAGCAAAAATGCACTTTGACTTAAACATTTGACATTGCTTTTTTCTTGCAAGAGGAAATGTCATTTTTTACATTCTCAATCATAGAATCATGTTCTGACTGTAGGTTTTGTTTTGATTTTCTAAAATACTCTGCGATAATATTGTTATCCATCTCGCTTGCTGCCATAGATATTCAATATCAAGTGTACTCTATATTCTTTTTCTTGTCTAGAACCACTTTAACTTTTTTGAGTCTTACAAATTCCTCTCTTTCACGTTCTTCCAATGTTCCCTTAATGAAGGATATAGCATGCTGATATTGTGGAATTATCACAAATTCAAGTGCATTGATTAGTTTTTGTGTTTTTTCAAGCTCCTTGGCTAGACTAAATATTGCGTTTTCATACTCTGCAGCCTTACATATTTGTGGAAGCATATTCTTTATCAACTTGGAAGCCTTGTCGACATACACGTTTGTTTCCGAAAATCCATAAGAAAGATCCTGTCCAGACTCCTTGGTCTTTATTTGCAAAGTAGGTATCTTGACATCAACAATTCTCCTAACATCAACGTTTACTTCCATTATCCCAGGGGTTGAATCTGATATTGATTCTAATGTTGATGTTCCAAGAGACATGTAGGAATCATAAACCGCAGAATAAATTTCAGATAAAGGAGACCAGATATCACCTCTTGTCTTGTTAGCTTCTTCTATCATTTCATCAATTTTTTTTAATAGCACTTCTCTCTTATCATCAAGGATTTTGTGTACCATGGTACTAACCTGCAACGATCTCCTAATCTTAATTAGTTCGATTTTTGTTGCAGTTACATTTTTACCAAAAGACATTTTCGATGAACTTGTAGATTATTTGTTTCCTTTATAATATTGTTGAATGTGCTTGTCTTTTATTTTGGTCAGTTCGCCTTCTGGTAAAGTTGCTAAAATGTCCCATGCTCTGCTTAGGGTCTCGTCCAAATTTCTATTTTCATCAGGACTTTGTTTCAAAAAGTGAGTTTCAAAACTATCACCAGCATCAAGATATTTCAAATCGACTCCGGTTAAACCTGCCTTGCCGACAATTTCTGCCAGTGCTCTGACTTCCTGCGCCCTTGAATACGCATCATACAACTGATTCCCAACTTCCATGTGATCAGATCTGGTTTTACCTTCACCTACGCCATCTTTCATCAATCTAGAAAGAGACATCATTACATTAACTGGTGGATAAATTCCCTTCCTAAATAGATCCCTTCCGAGGACTACCTGTCCTTCGGTGATATAACCTGTCAAGTCAGGTATTGGATGTGTAATGTCATCTGCAGGCATTGAAAGAATTGGCATTTGAGTAACACTGCCATTTTTCCCTTTTATTCTTCCGGCCCTTTCATAATTATTCGCCAAGTCAGTATACAGATATCCTGGATAACCTTTTCGACCTGGAACTTCTTCTCTTGCAGCACTTATCTCTCTAAGAGCTTCTGCATAATTGGTCATATCAGTTAGTATCGCTAATACATGCATCCCTAGATCAAATGCAAGATATTCAGCCACCGTCAAAGCAACTCTTGGTGTAATTATCCTTTCAATAGCAGGATCATCTGCAAGATTAACAAATAATACACTTCGTTTCAAAGCTCCTGATTCTTCCAGACTCCTCTTGAAATATTGAGCTTCAGAATACTGGACACCAATCGCTGCAAATACCACAGCAAAGTCTTCATTTGTACCCACGACAGTTGCCTGACGTGCAATCTGAGCTGCTAAAATGTTGTGGGACATTCCAGAGCCCGAAAAAATCGGCAGCTTTTGACCCCTGACCAGCGTTAACATTCCGTCAATTACAGACACTCCAGTTTGGATGAACGATGTAGGATATTCCCTGCTCTGAGGATTCATCGGTTCTCCATTGACATCAAGGAATTTATCAGCAACCGGATCTGGCAAACCGTCATTTGGTCTTCCCAGACCATCAAAAACTCGTCCAAGCAATTCTTGAGATACTGGCATGACCATTGTTTTTCCGAGGAACTTTACTCTAGTTCCAGTTATGGCTAATCCTGTTGTCCCTTCGAAAACTTGAACTACCGCTTTGCCACTTCCTACTTCAAGAACTTTTCCTAAACGCCTTTCACCATCATTTGTTTCAATTTCTACGAGTTCATCGAACGAAGCTTTTGTGACACCATCTACTATCATAAGTGGCCCTTTTATTTCGGCTATTTTCGTATATTCGATTCCAGTTGTTTTAGACAGAGACCTTTACCTCCTCAATGTTACCTTTGAACGAATCAGACAGTTGCTTTTCTATTTCTTCCAGTTTAGAAATCTCCTCATCAGTAACTTCAAATTTTGCTTTTAACAGTGTTGTAATTATCGGCAAAGCTCTGATATCTGCCAAGGATTTTCCTTCCTTAAGAGCCTTTTGTGCTTCTTTATAGAACATTACCATAAGTCGAACCAATTTTAGTTGTTTGGCTGGACCGCAATAGGTATCAACTTTATCAAAAGAGTTTTGCTGCAAGATTCCTATCTTTAGCATTCTAGCAACTTCCAAAACCAGTTTCTCCTCATCTGGAAGCGCTTCTGGTCCTAACAATCTGACGATTTCTTTTAGCGTGTCCTCACGTTGCAAAATATGATATGATTCAGCTCTCAGGTCATACCAGTCAGGGCTTACGTTTTCTTTCCACCATTTGGAAATATCTTCAAGATAACCAGAGTAAGACTGCATCCAATTAATCGATGGATAGTGTCTGGAATACGCTAACCTGGTATCTAGTGCCCAAAATGTCTTGATAAATCTAATTGTATGGGTTGTGACCGGTTCAGTAAAATCAGCTCCTGATGGAGATACTGCGCCAACTAGTGTTACTGATCCAGAACGATCTGGTGAACCAAGCGCCCTAATTCTGCCCGCTCTCTCATAAAATTCTGCAAGCCTTGATGCCAAATATGATGGGTAACCCTCTTCAGCAGGCATTTCTTCCAATCGACCTGACATTTCTCTCAACGCCTCGGCCCATCTACTTGTAGAGTCAGCAACAAGTACTACATCGTAACCCATATCTCTATAGTACTCTGCCATAGTAACACCCGTATAGATGGATGCTTCTCTAGCGGCAACAGGCATATTACTGGTATTAGCTACAAGAACCGTTCTTTCCATCAAAGGTCTCTGAGATCTTGGATCAATCAAGTGTGGAAATTCAACAAGTACCTCTGTCATTTCGTTACCTCTTTCTCCACAGCCAATGTAGACAACAACCTTAGAATCTGCCCATTTGGCAATTTGATGCAATGTAACAGTCTTTCCAGTTCCGAATCCACCTGGAATAGCGCCAGTCCCACCTTTTGCAATCGGGAAATAAGTGTCAATAATCCTCTGTCCAGTAACCAGCGGTACTGTAGGATCGAATCTTTCAAGATATGGACGTGGCTTTCTAACAGGCCATTTGTGATACATCTTTAATTCAATCTTGTCACCATTCTTGCTGCTAGCCTGTCCAATAATATGTTCTAGATCATATTCCCCTTCCTTGACAATTTCAGTAATAGTTGCCTCGGGATAATTTGGTGGAACTAAAATTTTATGAGTTAAAAGTGGAGTTTCTTCAACTGCGCCAAGAATTGAGCCCCCAAGAATTGTATCACCTTTTTTCACCGAAGGGGTAAATGTATATTTCTTCTTCATATCAACAGGAGTAGTAGTAATCCCCCTACCAATGAACGCTCCAGATTTTTCGGCAATATCATCCAAGGGTCTCTGAATGCCATCATAAATTCTCCCAATAATACCTGGACCTAAAAGAACTGAAAGTGGTTGACCAGTACCGGATACATCTTCACCAGGCTTAAGACCAGATGTAGATTCATAGACTTGAATAAAAGCTACATCTCCTGTTAACCTAATAACCTCACCAATTAATTTTGAGTCACCGACTTCGACTGTCTCATACATTTTTACTGATGACATACCATCGGCTTTAACTGCTGGACCACTAACCCAAACTATTCTTCCTTTTGCTACCATCTACTTATTTTCGCCTCTAAGCAGTTGGACTATTTCTTTCCTTATTAAAGGTTTGAGACTTTCTATATTTGAGTCAAGTGTGTTATCCAAGCTCATTGTTCCATCTACTGAAACTGCCTTTATTCCGCCAATAATATCAACCGCTTCATCAGATACGGTTATTTTCGATTTCTTATTGGAAGCTTCTTGTGATACTAACTTCTTTACCAGGCTCAAGTCAGTTTTATTACACTGTATTATAATTTCAGAACCTAACTTTGTAGTACTATCTTGTATCATTCGTGTTAATAGTCGTTCATAATTTTTCTCGTTATTGCTTTTTGAAAGTTTTTCCTTAGCTTTATCAAAAATTTCGTCAATAGCTGATTCGATGATAACTAATTCTTTATTTCTAGCATTCAATGTACTAGAACCAATTATTTGACGCTTTAGATTTTCTGCCTGCTTTTTTGATGATTCAATAATATTGTCATATTCAACTTGCAGACTGCTCTTAGAAGATTCTAAATTTTTTAGTGAATTTTGAAGTGCAGATTCAATTTCGGAAATTAACGCGGATTCTTTTTGTGAAAGAACTTTATCAATTGTTCTCTCTAAAGAATTTGAACTCATTCATTATTTTTTCGGAACTACGTGATTTTAATCTTTTGATAAGATTTCTCCAAAAACAAAATTAGGACAAGTCATCCCAATTTCTAATTAGTATTGCATGGATCAGAACAATCGATGTTCAAATATTCAAAACTTGGTCACTATGATCCTCTACATACTTCACAGGTGAACGTGCCTTCAGAGTACATCAACATGTCGGACCATTCGCTACACTCGTCACAATAACCTGAAATGGCTGATGCAGGTCTTCCAATCTCTCCTCGAATCATGGCTGCCTTCTCCGAGACAACATCAACTAATTCTGGAGTTACTGCGATAACATCTGAGCTAGAAATAATACCTGCTAATCTGTCTTTATAGACAACGCCAAGTCTCTTGATATTGAATTTTCGTAAAATGCGAGCCGCTTCAGTTATACCCTCTCCGGCTTCTACAGTATGTATTGGTTGCATTACTCTTCCAGCTTCAATTAATGATGGATCTGAATTCTTTGCTATCACCTTAGATACGACGTCCCAGTCAGTAACAATACCAACCGGTTTTTCATTTTCAGTTATAATTATGCTGCCTACGTTATTTTCATTCATTTTCACTGCAATGTCGACAACATGGTCACTTGGACCAGCTGTGATAACAGGACTATTCATAATATCTCTAACAAGAACTCGTGTCGTCATGTTTGCATCGGTATCTTCGACTAATTTTTTTGTCACATGATAATTTATCCAGTTCGGTTTAATTGTCTTTCTGATCCACTTTCAAGAGTGATAAGATTACTAAAACAATCTCCAGACAAAGCTAACTGATCTTTACATCATTTACCGATTGGCCTCTTTCCATACGTTCTATCTTTGATTGTCCTGTTGGCAATACTCTAATGAAATCATCCAGCAGGACTTTTTTTAGATAATCCGATAAATCAGAATCAAATTCAGAAATTACTCTCACAAATTCGCTTTTGAGTTTCTTGGCCAGATTCATTGGATCAGATCCGCCAGGTAATAACGAAGCATATACCAAACTGCGCTTCTTGATTGCATTTATCGGTCCAGAAACAATAGTATATCTATTTTCAATTTTAACTAGTCCGACAGATAATTTAAGCTCAATGCCCCTGCAAAAATTTCTTTTACCTTCAATGACAAAGGAGCCTTTTGGAAGAAACTGGCCCGTAGGAGCTCCTTTCTTTACCTGATTAGGGAATACCCAATAAGCATCTCCACTTGAAAGTCCATCTTTCCAGGCCCTACTGAATGACACAGTAGCTTGGGCAGCCTCGTCAATGTAATTGGGAGACTCATTGTCATTGCTTTTTGCATTCTTTACAAGGAAAAAAGGAGATCCATGAATTTCCGCATGAAATATTATATCATCCTCACTCATATGTTTGCGAATCACTGCCGAATTGGAGGATGCGTCTCTTCCACCAATAACCAGATGACCGTCGGTAGTCAAAAACCATCGGTATCTTTCGTACCATTGTTTTGATTCCAAAGTACTGAATTGAATTTTTTCGTGAATTTTTTGAGTCTGACCCCGCAATTTTTCAATTCTTGATTGAAGTTCTTCACTTGCTTTATCAATATTGGTTGCACCACGTTCTAACTCTTTGGCTCTAGAAAACAACAATGATGAAAATTTCGGAATACTTGATTCTAACTTTACTTTTTCATCAAGTATATCAACATAGGTAATTCCATTTTCTTGGAAAATCTTTGAATTATTTTTTTCCAAAAATGACTTGACAGATTTATCGTTCATATCCGTGATACCAAAAGAGGAAAGTTTCATCAAATCATGAGCGATACTTCTAAGACTCTTTGATTTCAAAACAACGTTCATTTTTGCCTTGTCTTGCTCTGCCAGGTCATGTTCTAGTTCTTGTATTTTCCTGTCTGTTTCTTCAGTTTTCAGGCTACGTCCTATTGACAAAATCTCGTTACTCAGAACCTGATCTATTGCCTCCATGAATGTCTCAACTCCCGTTGAGTTGGATTCTTTTGACATCGAAATAGGGGAGGCATCTATTGCTACGCCTAAACCATCTACAATAACTGATGGTTCGTGATTTTTTTCATCTAATACTCTATCAGTTAATTCTTTGGTCTCTTTATAGATAACTTCAATATCCCCATTACTAAGCTGGTTAACTAACTTTTTATCAATTCCGGATTCAGATATTATTTCATCAACATATTTCCTTGGTAAAGATGTTGATTTACCTAACCATTTTACAACTTCAATATTTTCTGGTACCTGACTGAGGTTTTTTGATAAACCTTCTACACTTATGCGTAGAACATCTTCGCCCCTATTAGGAGGAAGGGCATATTTTAACCCAGCCTTTAGAGTCCTGTGCCTTACTTCAATTGAATTTAAGATCCAAATTATCTTCATTGTTTCGTCGCATAAAATGAAATTCCCTTTTCCGAAGATTTCAACAACGAGTATTCTAACTTTATCATCTCTGCCTGCAAAATGGATAAAATAAATCCTCTCGCTGCCCGGTTGAGATAGGGAATTTATTTTTGCTCTTTCTATTTCCCGACTTATTACCTTTGTAAATTGGGTTTCTTCAACCTGTTTGTATTTCTTATTAGTTATCCAAATCCCCTTGGTAGAAACCATTAGCATGATATCAGGGTGAATTGGATGATGCAATTTCAAAAGGATGGAATTCTTAGTGATGGATGAAACACTGCTTACGTAAAATTCAGATGTCACCATTGAGCTTATCTTGTTAACCAGAAAATGAAGCTCTATCCCTGATAATTCCATGTAAATGACTGTAGATGAGGATGAATATTAACTAAAAAATCCAAACGCCAATCGAAAAGAATTAAACCTCCATTTAATGTGATGAAAGCAATTGGATCTACTGGATAAGATATACTATATGAGGGCCATCATGGGGGTTTTCTGTGGTATAGTTCTTGGTATAATATTTAGCACTTATCAACTTCCTGGCGTGGTGCCAGGCTCAGTTGGCATTATCATTATGCTCGGATTATTGTTCTATATTATTTCGTATATTGCTGCAAAAAAAATGGGTTTAAGATTGAAAACTGAAGATAGGAAGAAAGTTTCTACCAATGGTGTCTTTCCCTTTATTTTTTTACTTATCATGTTCACGATTGTTACATACACGGGTCTACGGACTTGAGGCAATAACCTAAAACAAATTAATTTCAGGGTATTTTATCTAGGCTTGATGATTTGGAACTATACAACTCCAGGTATACCTGATGAACTATTCGAACGTTCTGAAAATGTTCCAATAACCAAGGAGGACATTCGTTCGATTGTTTTAAGTAAAATGCGTCTAAGAAAAAAACAATCTGTAATAGACGTAGGATGTGGAAGCGGCAGTATCACTGTGGAGATCTGTCTGCAGGTAAATTCTAAGAATGTTTACGCAATAGACTCTGATAAGAATGCCATAGAACTAACGAAAAAAAATTTGGACAAATTTGGGGTTTCTGCACACCTAATTCATTCTAAAGCTGAACAAGTTCTACCCTCGCTTCCGGAATCTGACGCAATTATTGTAGGCGGAACGAAGGGGAAGACTGAAAAAATAATAGAGCTTTGTATTTCTGGATTAAAGAAGGACGGGAGACTTGTTGTAGATACCATACTTGTTGAGACAATGTACAAAGCCTTAAAGACAGTCAAAAGGCAGAAGTTGCGAGATATTGAAATTACCCAAGTCATGATAGCCAAAGGAAAAAACGTGGCAAGTGGGACAATGCTTGTTTCGAGAAATCCGATACTCATTTTGTCTGCCACAAAATAAAGATTTCAGACTCGACTTGATTGTCATAGACTACCACCAGATATGTCTATTAGCGCTCTTGTCAGGATTAATTTCTTTTTACTTTAAATTACACAATTTTTTAAAAGTGAAATCATGAAGCTTTCATGCATAGGCTGCGGACCCGGAGATCCGGAATTACTGACAGTAAAAGCTGTTGACAGAATCAAAAAGGCAGATGCCATTTTTACCCCAACGTCTAAGGAAGGTAAACCCAGTATTGCACTATCAATAGCGAAAAAATACATCGATGAATCAAGGACTAGTATTACAAATCTAATTTTTCCGATGACAAAGGACAAGGACTTGCTAAAATCGCAGTGGAAAATTAATTCCCAGAAAATTGCGGATGCCATCCATTCTGGAAAAAATTGTGTTTACCTAACAGTAGGAGATCCGTCACTGTACAGCACATGGAATCATATTCACAGAGAATTGAAAGAAAAGCATAACGACATTGACATTGAGATCATTCCAGGAGTCCCATCCTTCTTTGCTTTCGCTGCTCAAGCAAGAATGAGTTTAGTAGAAGGTGATCAAACCCTTGGTATTGTTCCTGCATGCTATGATTTAAACAAAATTAAACACACAGTAGAATCCTGCGATTCTATAATATTCCTCAAAGACGGACGATATTTTGACAGTGTAATTGAAATCTTATCTGAAACGGGTTTTGGCGATGAGTCAATGATTACTATTGCCCAGGATGTAACTGCGGATGAAGAGATTTTAGAAACAAGGAAATTAAAAGAATTGCGAAACACAAAAAATCCGGCTGGAAAATACTTTTCTATAATGGTGGCAAGAAAAAATGATTGATTCTAACACTGTTTACTTCGTAGGCTCGGGCCCAGGTGATCCAGAGCTTATAACTTTAAAGGCAAAAAAGCTGCTGGAAAGTGCAGATGTCGTAGTATATTCAGGATCGTTACTCAACCCCAAACTACTTGAATATGCCAAAGACGGCGCAATGCTTCATGACGCTGCACTATTGGACAGAATAAAGATTTATGAAATATTAAGAGACTCGACAAAGCAAGGAAAGCTTGCAATTCGTTTTCATGACGGAGATCCCGCATTATTTAGTACAATCAGGGAGCAAATTGATAAACTAAATTTAGATGGAATAAAGTGTAAGGTGGTACCGGGTATTACTGCGATATTAGGAGCCGCTTCATCTCTCAACTTGGAGTTAACCCTTCCTGGAATCACTCAAACACTTATCATCACTAGAGCCGAACTTAGAACACCTGTGCCCGAAGGAGAAAGAATTTCCAACCTAGCATCACATGGTGCGACCATGGCTTTCTATCTCAGTGTTCACCTAATAAGAAACATAGTAGAAGAATTGCTAAAGTCTGGTTCCTATCAAACTACTACTCCAGTGGCTGTTGTCTATAGAGCCACATGGGAAGATGAAAAAATAATAATAGGAACTCTTGGCAACATTGTGGAAAAAGTTAGGGAAGCCAAAATAACCAAAACCGCTATTATCATTGTTGGGAATGTTATCAATCCAAGCAGCTATGAATTTTCAAAAGTCTATGATAAACAGTTTACACACGGATATAGAATAGCAGATAAATCAAAATAGTATTTTAGAAGGTAACAATACAACATACTTTCATCTAATAGATATTAGATGATTAGAAGATTTCCTCATCCTTTCGCATACCTCCCAGTCCGGATTTAACTTTTGACGCGCATTCTATACAAACATCTTCAGAAAAAGGAAAACTTTTCGAGCATTCTTTACATACCGGTTTTCCACAATTAGGACATTCCTTTGTAGTAGTCTGAGAATTACATAGGGAACAAATATTATTTTTCATAAGAATAATAAGTCCTTTGAAGGCTAAAAATATATCGCATTATCAGATATTTCCAATAAGATGCATATTCAAGAAATATGAGATTCATAATAGTGGACGCGATAATGCGGTTTCATTTTGATACAACCTCACTGTCATTTCATTCATGATAGTGGAATTCTTGAGACTTCTTTTTGGCTGATGTTAGACCAAGCTCCCATGGCATTGTTTTTCGATTCTCCTTGATTAAGTCCGGTGATCTCACTAAGAATAATTTCGGTGGCATGCATCGGTGGCCAGGCCATTGCTACATATTCACCAACATTTCCCGCTTTTTCCAAGGTTGCTGGAACTAACTTTTCATCTGCAAATCCTAATGAGGCAAGTTTATTCTTAATAGACTCTGTCAAGTTTCTTTGTCCGTGTACAATTAAATGTACAGCTTTATCATAATCAATAGTGGACATTTCTCATCAATTTTTCGTACAGTCAGACCTATAAAGATAATCATCCAAGAGTGTTGTTATTTTATGAATGTCATATTTTGATTTGTATATGACTGTTATTCTCCCTGATGACATTTCACAAAGACATTCTTCTTTTTTCAATCGTGTTCGATATCTTAGTTTTTTTCGGTACAGCACCTTTTTTAATAAAAGTATTCATTCTTTCTGAATTGGCCATTCAAAAATAATGAATGAATTTACAAGAGACAGATCTAGAGCAATTATCGTTCCTTATTACTAGATTACAAGCCGGGATTCTTTTATCCAAGCATCACATTAAATTAAGGATTATGGAAATGGCAACTCAAATGGTATTATAGATGTTATAGTTTTTTTTGGCGGCAATATAGATGATACAGTATTTCTTTCACTGGCGTCTTCGTCTATCTCAACGTCTTGCTGACTTGTAGTCAATGGCAAGAAAGGAAACAGCCTTATTTCGTTTTTAAAACAAGAATCAAAAATACCACAGTATTTAAAATAAGGAGCTCCGATGTCCTTTTCATAGTCCATCCAATATGGAGAATAGATCGTTATCCCTGACGCATAAGAAGATTGAGCTGAAATAAAGATAGTAATACTAATAGCAATAATGGAAGAAACGACCAGTGAATGATATTTTTTGCCCTTGTCCAATCCATTATGAGATTTAATACTAAGTATATTTAGAATGCTTTAACAAATTTAATAAGAAAATTGAATAATTGAATGCAAGAATCTAATTCCTAAAGAGATAACATACAAAGATACGTTTAGTATTTGCTAGAAAAGATCATAGAATTTTTTTCTAATATAAAAATTGAGACTGATTTATTACTGGTTAGTATTCTGTTAGCAAAAATATTTCCCAATGATTGTAGGTATGAATTTCAAGGTAAAATTTGATAAAGTGGTAATGCCGCACTTTATGAGATTTGTGGAGACCTTTATGATCACGTTATATTCTACTTCTAATGTTAGATATCTAAATGAATGAAAAATTAATCGATATAAGAAACCTTATTCCTAAAATGGATTTGGATAATTCTGGTTTTCTTAATTTCTTTGAACTTGAGCATTTGCAGGCTGGTATTCTGAGATTAAGACCAGGTGAGCAGGATACGCAAGAGCCACATTCATCAGATGAAGTGTATTTGGTTTTAGAGGGAGATGGATTTATAGAAATAGGAAAAAAATCGTATTCACTAAAAAAAGACCTATTCATTTTTGTACCCGCCGAAGTAGAACACAAGTTCTACGGAAACACTAAAGAAATATTGGTTTTGTATTTTTTTAGCAATTAGACCAAAGTAAGTAATAATTTAGGAAATTGTTTCATAACGTTCCCATTTAACAGTTACGCTTACTATTTTAATTACGATAAGTTCATAGGCATTGCTTCTAGATGTTTGGCCAATACCATCAAAACTTCAATCTTCTTCTTGGGATAATTTGCAAAGTCAAGTGCCTGATCAATAAAGGCGGAAATCGGAATAGCCTCTTCACCAACGACTTCGATACCTTTTCTAGTCAACAGATAGGATTTTGTTACAGGTGATGCTTGAACACCATTTAGGAAATAATGCTGTGATTCAGACATAGCTCTGCTAGCCTTTGAATAAACCTCCTTTACGTATTCAGTTTCGATAGCAATATTATCCTCTAACTGACCCATACGCTTAACGAGCTCGTTGACTCTTTTGACACATTCAAATACCATATTTAATCTACCTAGCTATTTCAGTGATTTTACCTATTCGGAGTCAATTCTCAAGTCGTCTTTCTTTCCTTCTTGTTCTTGTAATTTCCTGAGCTCGCTAACCAAAAACAGTTTATACTTTTCTCTCTCTTGTTCAGTCATTTTATCCAAATTAGAACTCAGAGTTAATCCAATAGCTGATAACCTGTCTATCATGTCCATTGCCATAAACTTGCCAACGTTCCCAACTTTCATTACTACATCCAATTGCTTTTGCATAATATTATGAACTGAATCGGCATCTGCAGCCATATCGATACCTCTTGATGTGATTTTGTACTTGCCACTATCAGTCTCGCTTATGAGACCCTCTTCTAATAACCTACCTAACATTGGATATATCAAACCAGGCGACGGTTTCCATTTTCCCCCACTTTGCAAAATAGCTCTATCAATTATCTCCTTGCCGGTCATGGGCTCTTCTTCGAGCAGACCGAGAATATAATGACGTGAAAAGCCCCTTGGAATAGCACTGCCAACTCTGGCAAGCCAATTAGATAACATATCACTAGTAATATCGCTAGCGATATATTAGTTTTTTCTGTGCGTAGTTTCAAAATTTACAAGTCGTCTACTGGATCCTAGATGTTTCCTCCTTTCCAATTTAACCAATAACCAAACGATTTTTTATAATAATTATCCATTATTGTTTACAATTCAACTCTAAATTAAACAGTCATGTGATATTTATATACACACATTTTTCATTATATATCCTTGACGCAAAATGGTGACGTTCCTGAAAATAAGAAAAGAACAACTAAAAAGGGAGTTTTGATAACTATCTTGATCATTGCTGCTGTAGTGGCTGCAAGTTTTCTGGTCTATTTAATACCTTAAATAGGAACAATAACTTTGGTACAGTTTCAATATCTATTCCATCACAAAAAAATAAGGATAATGGATTAGAAGCTACTCTTCTTTTGATTGCGCATGATATTATCAAACAATCCTTGTTGTCCTGTTCTTTCCTTCAGGAGTTTAGTACCTTCTTCGAAGAATCTTTGTGATTGTGCGTTATCGCTGCCAAGTTGATTCCTTAGCATTGCAAGAAGATCTTCATGCGGGACATTGTCTTGCCTTGTTGTGAATTGTCTCCTTTCATCGTCAGAAAACATGTCCGATAGGCCGGGCAATGAGGAAAGCAATCCTGATGCTTCATTTGGATTTGAATTCTGAAGAAAGTATTTGGATACCAAGGACAATCCCATTCTGGCAAGTTCTGGAGGGATTCCCATCTTCTGGGCAAACATTCCAACCATGTCTTCCATAATTCAAATATTTGATTTGATATTAATAAACATAGCTTTTCCATAAAGAGGATTGGCATAATTAGTGATTAAATAAGAAAATATATTGATATCAAGACGAATACAATAAGCGAATAATGAAAAGGCTGAAAAATGGATAAAACCAGACAATTTGTTTTGTATTATATGGCAAAATACTCGATTTCCAAGCGTGGTTCCTATTCTAGTCGTGAAACTTACGATAAGAATTTTAAATTATCTAAATTCTGAAGCTTGGCATATTCTGTGAGCAATAGATTTGATGGGTTATACCAAACTTTATTGTGCAAACAAGTCACACAAACTTTGTGGCACATAACTTGGACATTCTGAGTATTCCCCTCCAAGTTCTGGTGCTGATTGATCTCCAAATTCGCCGGCAGCCAGATCTTCTTGCTGAGTAGGTCTTGCTCCAAGGACCATACTGAGATCTGTCAATTGATTATCTCTGATCACTGTCAGAGTAACGGTATCATTAACTTTCTTTTCTCTTTCCAAGTATGTGAGAATATCATCTATTTTACGTACATCATTACCATCTATTTTGATAATGATATCCCCATATGAATTTGTAATTTGACCTTGTTGATCGTACGTCACACCTCCTGTGCGAAACCCTGCTCTGGATGCCGGACTACCTGGTGTGATGTCTGTAACTAAAAAGCCTTTTGCATCAACCAATCCAAATATTTTGGCGAGCTGTGGAGTAACGTCCACACCTGTTACTCCCAGATAAGGATGTTGATATTCTCCTGAAGTAATAATAGACTGTACAACTTTCTTGATAGTACTTGATGGTATTGCAAAACCAATTCCAGCATTAGATCCTGTATTAGAATAAATGGCAGAATTAATTCCAATAACTTCATTTTTCATATTTAAAAGAGGACCCCCGGAGTTTCCAGGATTAATCGCGGCATCAGTTTGAATTACATCTGGAATGTCAAAACTTGATGCTGTTGAGCCCATAAATTGAGAATCTTGTCCTCCAGAAGTAGGCAACAATCTGCCAACCGCACTAATGACGCCGACAGTTAACGAACCCGATAATCCAAATGGGTTCCCTATTGCCACAGCTGTATCTCCAACAAGTGGTAAAGAGGTACTGAGGGTTAAAGGATGAACATCGGTTGCCTTAGGATTCAATAACTTTAGGACAGCCAGATCACTGAAAGGATCGTTACCAACTAAAGATGCTTCATATGCATTGCCATTTAAGAATGTCACGATATATTCATTATTTCCAAAATTAAAAGCAACTACATGATTGTTTGTAGCTATGTGGCCTGCTGAATCATAAACAAAACCAGACCCAATACCTTGTTGGGAACCTGATTGTGGATCTATAATGGTAACCTGAACTACCGACTTTGATGCCGACGCAAATAGATTTGGCAGTGTCAATTCGGAACCGGATGGAATCTGAGTCTGTCCGGAAGATTGGCCAAAAACCTGGTGCTGATATGTTTGATTACTGCCCAAAATTACTAAATAGAATACGTAAATGAAAGATAAAATAAACATATACTTCCTCATCATTTTACGTCTAAACAACAACTCCGACTATTTTAAGATTAACCTTAAATTCTCAGCATAGTTACATTAGAATCGCAGCGCAATAACTTGGATTTCAATTGCAACAAGACGAATGCCTCCTATCTCATCTGTAGGACAAAAATTGAAGGACTCTAATTAGTTCAAGAATTAGTCAGTATCCCTTGCCAAAAAACATCTTTACTATTAAAGAGTAAGTAACCATATAGTTTGTGTGTGAGTCGATCTTGAATTGTTTTATGTCCTCAATCAGTTTTTTTTGAACGCAAATCCGTCAATTATATGAGACTAAGTAATCTCAATATAGCTAGCATTAATCGATTAAGTACAATTCAGGATTTCAGCTAACCTGTAAAGTTTAGGTTTACCTGTGGTACTATATTTCTAGCTTGTGCTGAAGCTTCATACTGAGGATACTGCTCATAACCCCAAGCTTTAGCACCAAGAAATCCATTTTCATTAAAGATGTTGTTTGGGAAAGTTCTTATGTGAAGATTAAAATCTCTTACACCATCATTATACGCTGTTCTACTTACTGAGATCCTATTTTCCGTGCCGGCCAATTCGTCCATTAATCTTGTAACAGTGGCATCAGATTTTAACTCTGGATATGCTTCATAGGTTAATATGATCTTGCTAAGTGTAGCCTCCAGTTGATTGCTCAAGTTTACACGCTGTGCTGCATCAGGGGTCTGCATCCATTGTGATCTGAGCTTTGTAATGTCCTCTAATGTTTGACGCTCAAACTGCATATATCCCTTTACTGATGATACCAAGTTGGGTATCAGATCATACCTTCTTTGAAGCTGGGTGTCCACATCTGCGGCACGTTTCTTAACCGATTCATCCCTTGATTGTACACCATTAAATCCAGAAATATACATGGAATATAGACTTACTATTATTATAATTATTAACACCGCTATGCCAATGCCAACTTTAATCCCCGTTCTCATATCAAATCACAATAACTTGTTTCAATATGAATAGCACCTTATTAAATCCACTGGATTAATAATAAGTTATAACTATCTGCCTGCGCCACCGCCACCAGAGGAACCTCCGCCTCCACTAAATCCGCCTCCTCCGCCGTATCCCCTTGAGAATCTGCCACCGCCTCCTGCCCAACCTAGTCCTCCCAATAGGCCACCCCAGCCAAATCCACTACCACCTAAATCACTTCCACCCGGTCCTCTTGATCCGAATCTCCTCCTTCTTCCAAGATAAAATATGACGGCAATAATCACGAGAAAAACTAGCATCATTATTATTACATCCCAGTCGCTTTCATTTTCGCGTGGTTCGTATTCTTGGTAAATTTGATCCTGATTGTTATAACCTATCTTCTCACCAATTGCTATTACAGTTGTTAAGAGAGCCTCACCTAAAACATTGGGATTCTTTGTAGCTTCAAAGTCCTGCCTTGCTGGAACAAGATATGAATCCAAAATTGCACCCGCAGTTCCATCGGTGATGTTTCCTTCCAACCCTCTGCCTACTTCAATTCGCATTGATCCACCTCCAGCATCACGTTCTAGAGAGTATAAAACTAAGACTCCATTGTCCTTATCCTTCTTACCTATACCTCTTATTCCATCCAAAGTAACTTCATTAAAAATATAGTTGGCAAGTGTATCCCTATCCTGAATCTCTTGATTATCTTTCTTTATCCCATGCCCAATAAAACTTGGGATAGTAAATATTACCACTTCAGCGGAGGTTTGAGCATCCATGTTTCTAATATACTTTTCAATCAAATCCTTGTATTTGGAACTTATCAAATTGGCGTTATCATATACATATTGTGGCCTGATACCGAATGAAGGTTGAATAATAATCGGAAATAAAAGAATTACAATTAGAGTTGATGATAAACAAAACTTATTGAGATTACAGAGGCAATACAAGTTGAGTAACTTTAGAACCAGTTGTTTACAAACATTTTGTTTTTGATCATATGGAAAATTCTTCACAAATATTAGAATCCTAGTTAATTAAAGAAACTGGCAACCATACATATTAGTTATTAGTTAAGCACTAAATTTTGAGATCTAAAATCCAACCTTAGATGTGGATTTTGGGGTAACAGGTTACCTAATATATGGTATGGATTAATCCAATTTTAAGATCGATTAGATTGGGAACAGTCACTGTAATGAAATTTGGGGGGAGTACCCTAGGGGAAGACGGGATATGCATAGACAAGGTACTTCAAAGAATACGAAATAAAATAGAAGGTCAAAACAAGGTAGTTGCGGTATTTTCTGCACCTTTAATTCGATATAGAGATAAACTAAGCTCTATGACTGATGTGGCCATTCATATTGGAAAGAACTATGCCCAATCAAATCCAATAGAGATTGATGTATTACGTGAGGTCTATGAAACTATCGCCTCAAATAATCTTTCTAAGGAGTATCGAAAGAATTTTTCTAATGATATTAATAAATTCCACAAAGAAGTTATAATTTCGCTAAAACAGGCTGCAGAAAATCGCAGATTTGTAGATGTTACTAGGTCAAGAACACTTGCATACAGTGGAGAGATACCAATGTCATATCTGATGGACTATGTCCTAAGGAGTAATCAAATAAGATCTGATCATGTTGACATTGAAAAATGGCCAATTATTACTGACGATAACTTTGAAGCCGCCAATTTTTTGATTGAAGAGTCAAGACAAAAATCAAATAATTTCTATGAATTGATAGAAAAAAATAGTGTAGTAACTATAGGAGGTTTTATTGGAAAAACAAGCGACGGCCTCGAAACGACATATGAAAGAGGAGGCTCGGATAGATCTGCAGCAGATGTTGCAATATTATTGAATGAAAAATACAAAGCAGAACTAGATTTTGAAAAAGATAATGCTGTACTGAGCGCGGATCCAAAAATTGTAAAACAAGAATTAGATAGTATCAAATTTCTATCTTATAATGAAGCAAGATTAGCCGGAATGTTTGGGATGAAAATACTTGATCCTCTAGCAATTAAGGAAATTGATAATAACAATATGGACATACCTATCGTAATTACAAACATGAATGATCCATCCAATACAACAACAATATCAAAAATCTCTGCCGACCAATCAGACAATCTTGTGAAAATTGTTACTGGAAAGAGAAATTGTGCTATAGTAAGGATGGAGACCATAGCGGCTTCACATTTATTGGCATCGCTTGAGAGCTACAGACAGTACCATGATTTTCTCAAACTATCTCCTTTTAAGAAAGATGGAACTGAAATCACCAGGGTCTTATTCCTTGATGGAGATTACGTTCGACGAAACGAACATCACTTCAAAGCTTATTATCCCAAAACGGAGATAGTGTATGATAGGGGTGTTGTTACTTTAATTGGTGACAATATGTGGAAAATGCCCAAAATTGCTTCGACTACAAGCAGCACAGTAGGCGAGCACGGAATTAATATTTTGAATTTGGATGCACAAGAAGAGACCTCACGTATCTTAATTATTGTGGATGACTCCAAAGTAGCCGATGCCATAAGGGCAATTCACGATAAGAGAAATAGAATTGATCGGGATGAAATGGAATGAATGGCAAGGGCAAGATATGGATGGATGGAAAGTTTGTTGAGTGGGATAATGCGAAAATTCACATTTTGACACATGCGATGCATTATGGCACTGCAGTGTTTGAAGGGATCCGTTGCTATGATACAAAAAACGGGCCTGCTATCTTTCGGTTAGAGGACCATGTCAGGAGGCTTGCTAACAGCTGCAAAATTTATCATATGAATATTCAATTTTCTGAGAAAGATCTTTCAGCCGCAATCGTTGAAACTGTCAGAGTTAATAATGTCAAGGAATGCTACATCCGACCTTTATGTTACTATGGATATGGAAAAATGGGAGTCAATCCTTTACCTAACAAAGTATCAACATCTATTGCCCTGTGGGATTGGGAAGATCATATAAAAACAGAAGGAAACAAAGGCATGAGAGTTATCGTTTCTTCTTGGACCAGAATAGATTCAAGAACCCTGCCTATGCATGCAAAGGCAACTGCAAATTATGCGAATTCGGCATTGGCTAGAATTGAGGCTATAAAATCGGGGACGGATGAAGCAATCATGCTGAATATGAGTGGAATGGTGGTGGAAGGAACTGCCGAAAATATTTTCTTGGTAAGAGACAAGACCCTCATTACACCGCCTCTTACATCAGGGGCATTGGATGGCATAACCCGCTCAACTGTATTATCTATTGCAGAGGACTTGGGTATCAGATCTCAAATTTGCGACATTACACGGGATGAAATGTATTATGCAGATGAGGTGTTCTTGACTGGAACAGCTGCTGGAATTAAGTCGATCGGGGAAATCGATAAAATAATGATTGGTAATGGGAAGGTCGGCAAAATTGCTGCACAATTACAAGATATTTACTATCAAATAGTACATGGCGAAATTGAAAAATTTGACAAATGGCTCACATACGTCAATTGAATGTAAAAGAATTATTTTGAATCATGCATTTTTTGATTTAATAATTAGAGTACCAAAAAATACCAAGCATTGGATAAAATTCTCAGAGAGGCGATTCATTCAGAATCAAAGCAAGGAGTGCCGATCTTAGATCTTTGCCATAAGATGCTTGCTTAAAGTAGATCGCATTGGTTTTACTATCAACATCCTGTGATATTTCGTCTATCCTTGGTAACGGATGCATTATGGCGATATCGGATTTGAACTGTTTCAAAATGTTACTATCAATTGTATATGCCCCCTTAACCTTTTCATATTCTTGAGGATCTGAAAACCTTTCTTTCTGAATTCTAGTAACATATAAGATATCTGTATCTTGAAATACCTTTTCATTCATCTCAACTAGTTCTACAATTTTCATCTTATTTTTCAATCCATAGATAGACTCTTGTCTAATTTGTAATGTTGGTGGAGAAACTAGAATTATTTCAACATCATAATTTGAAAGCCCGTATAATAAAGAGTAAATGGTTCGTCCGTATTTCAAGTCACCCAAGATGCAAATTTTCAAACCATCAATTTTCTTTTTTTCTTTTGTCATAGTGTACAAATCAAGCATTGCTTGTGTAGGATGTTCTTCACTTCCACTTCCTCCATTAATTATTGGATGATCAGAAATTTCTGCTGCAAATTTACTAGAGCCATCAAGTTGGTGACGTAAGATCAGGATATCTGAATAAAGATCCATTACTCGTACTGTATCTTGCAAACTTTCACCTTTCTCAATTGAAGATGATTTCAGATCAGATATCCCAATAGAGCTGCCACCTATTGATGCCATTGCTGCCTCAAAACTCATTCTAGTTCTAGTACTTGGTTCATAAAACAGATATCCCATAATTCTGGCTTTGCCCAATTCATCTTTCTCTTTAGGATTTAGTTTCTTTATATCGTCCGTTTTCTCGAACAAGTATTCTAAATCATCTCTTTGAAAATCCTTAATGGAGACGACGTCTCGATTAAAGAATCTATTATTCTTCACTGATTATCACTATCAATATGATGATAAACCCCCCTTTACAAAAAGATTCTTATCAAAAAACTGCAAATAATTCCATGATCTTCTATATAGCATATATTAGCGATTTTTCAATAAGAGTTGCAGTTTGAATAAGAGTGGGTTAACTCTAGTCTTTGTTTTTATGGCACCATCATTATTATTTGTCCAAAACTATAATGTATTTACATATGGCCAAGTTAATGATACAACGATTAGATCTAATCCGAACTTGACTGTTCCGGCAATCAATGACAGCATAATAGATACTAAATTGAAGACTCAATTTCCTATTGCAGATGAACAACAAAACTCATCTGTTAAGACTGTTACTTATACGCCAAAGTTTTTGTGCGGTAATGTATTGGCTGGTGAAGGTCCTGTACGACCAGGACACTATGATACTGATATTAGCATCCTTAACAAGCAAGTATATCCAATAAAATTATTCATGAATGTCATTCCAAATGATGGTAAATCTTCCAATTCAATCATCAAAGTTCTTGAATCTGAAAGTGCTACAGGAATTACATGTAAAGATATTCTTTCATTAGTTACTGATAGTCAGAACTTGACAGAGGGATTTGTATTGCTAACCCTACCTATTAGCGAAAGTATGATTAATGCATTCCCTGATCCTAATAATTCAGATGCATCAATCTTAAAATCCATTAATGAATCGCAAGCAAATTTGGTGGAAGTACAGGTTTTCTATACCGCAAATGCGCTTCCTCAACTTCCAAGTGAAATCATATTTAATAAGATTGATTTTAGAATATTAAGCGATCCCAGTGGAAAAATATCTAAGGATTTTTTGAGCAAGACTTTAGAAGTCACCTTAACATCAAGTGCTAATCAAGTATATGACCAAGTATTGCGTGTTAAGTCCTTATTAAAGGATCGATTCAGCTTATCGGATTCTGAAATAAGTGCTATTAACATCCAAATTGAGAAAACAGAAATTGATAGTATTTTTACCACCGATGATCATGCAATATCATCATCACGTCTAAACCCTAACATCTATTTTAGATAAGATTAAAAGAAAAAGGATCATACCTTTAATGCTCTACTTATCATTATCAATTCCGGACCGGTTGTCAAACTACCTACTATCACTGAGCTGAAATTGGCTATTAGTCCTGATGATAAAAATGGCGAACCTCCATTGACCGTGGCAGGCTCTACCTCAATCTGGAGTATTTCAGATATCCTGTTTATTTCAGCATCATTGGCATTTGGATGAATAATAGCCCCGGCGTTTGTGGCCACGACCATAGAACCAACCTGGACAAATCCTCCGATGGACATTCTTTGAATTGGCACACCAAGCGTATCCTCAATATCTTGATCGACTTCCTCGCCGAATAAGTTTGAAACAATTGCTCCCTTGTCATTTGCTGATATCAAGTTTCCTATAGCAGTAAATTTGCTATTTAATCGTTCTACACTTAATCCCGTTTGCTTAAGGATTTGGATCTCTTCATCCGAAACAGTTGATGGTAACAATATTCCGTTATTGTTCATAACTGTCATTGGACCTATCAACCTGGTCCCTGCTATTGAAACATGAATTATTTCTTTAACATTCAAGTATTCTTTTAGTTTTTTAGTCTTTGTATCTGCAAACCCAAATGGAAGTAATAGTGTTTTATCATTGGTACGTGTAAACAAACCTACGTTTGGACTTCTATATACATCATATTTGTGTATCACCAAATATTTGAACTCTCCATCATGTGAACATCATATAGCAATATTTCTCTATGGTCGACTGGGATAAGAAACTATCTATTCTTGCTCAATCGCGGGGAAATAATTTTCGGACATATTAATAACTCTCCAATCATCATATTTCGTTAATATTTCAACTTTGCCAAAAATAAAAAATGGATAGAGTTTTGATTATCCCGACATACAGGAGCTAAAGCCACATTCGATGCACATATTGCATCCTTCAGTGATAATTAATCTCGCAGTACAAGATGGGCATTTTTCATACTCCATATACTCATTTGGGTTTGCAATCATGTTCGTTTTTAGGTTTGCTTGAGAAACGCTTACTGGGTTGTCTGCTGGTTCGCATTGTTCGGCATCTCTAAAGACCTTATCAACTTGTGTCATAACATAGTCTTGTTTAATGTTACTATGAATGTGGTCAACTACGTGGGTACTTGGTTTTACTATGAACTTTTTCTCCTTATCATTTCCCGTGATATGTAGTACTTGTTCATGTCTGGATCCATCCCTATACACGGTCACTCCTTTCAATCCCATTTCGTGTGATAAAAGGTAGGCAGCTTTTATGTCTTCGACTGTAACGTCAGATGGCATGTTTATAGTCTTTGCAATTGCATTGCTAATCCATTTTTGCCAGACTGCCTGAGCCATTAGATGATCAGTCCAATGTACATCAATCGCAGTGACAAATATTTTCTGTAACCATTCTGGAATCTCAGGTAGCCCTCTTACAGAACCATAATTGTTGGCAATTTTTGTCAAGATTTCATCATTGTAAAGTCCATTCTCCTTCAGAATGTTTTCAAATATCCGATTGGTATAAAAGAACCTTCCCACAGTAACTCGTTTTTCAAATACAAGTGCAAAAACTGGTTCAACACCGTTAGAAGTGTCAGCTATCATTGAAAGAGTTCCAGTGGGAGCAATTGTAGTAGTCCATGAATTTCTGATTCCGTACTTTCCAATCTTCTCAATCAATGAATCCCAATCATATGAGTGATATCGTTTTGGAATTTCATAATATCCTGCCACTGGTATCATTTTTCCTTCTACGTAATCAGTCTGATTGAATAGTGGAAACGGATCTCTTGCTTTAGCTATTGCCACACTCTCTTCCATACTATAGTACGAAAGTGCCTCTGCTACTTTATTCATAAAATCGTAACCTTCCTTAGAATTGTATGGTATTCCTAATGTGAATAGCAGATCAGCAATTCCCATTATCCCTAGTCCAATTCTTCTTGTTAGTTTTGTATTGTGTTCAATTTCTTCCACCGGATATTTGTTCATGTCTATGACATTGTCTAGGAATCTGGTTGAAAGACGAATTGCTTGCTCATATCTTTGCCAATCAAATTCGTGTTTGCCATCAACACTCCTTTTAACAAAATTGGCCAAATTAATGGAACCTAAATTGCATGACTCATAGGGATAAAGCGATTGCTCACCACAAGGATTGGTTGCTCTAAGTGGTCCTTCTTTTACATTAATGCAGGGGTTGTATTTGTTGATATTATCGAAAAAGATGACACCTGGTTCGGCACTCTTCCAGGCACTGAAAGTTATCAAGTCTAAAAGCTGGTGTGAATCAATTTGCTTGATTGGTTCTTGGGTTGTAGGATTTTTGAGCGTATATTTGTGATTATTTTCGTTAATTATTGACTGCCAGAAATCGCTCCAGATTCCAACACTTACGTTAAAGTTTTCAAAGACACCTGGTTTCGTTTTAGCTGTTACGAATTTTTCTATATCAGGATGCCATGATTCCATTATTCCCATATTTGCACCCCTTCTTTTTCCACCCTGTTTAACCACATCGGTAATTGTATCTATAATTCTCATGAAAGAGATCGGTCCCGAAGCTACGCCAGACGTTGATGCCACTATATCGCCTTCAGGTCTAAGATTTGAATAGTTAATGCCAACTCCGCCACCGGATTTGAATATCATCGCAGCATCAGTCGAAGATTTCATTATGCCTGACATATCGTCTTTCATATCCAACACGAAGCAAGCCGAAAGCTGGCCAAGTCTTGCTCCGGCATTCATTAGAGTAGGCGTATTTGGAAGAAAGTCCTTTGATACCATCAAGTTATAATATTCAACAATCCGATCTGAATATTTCGACAGTTGACCCTCAGCGATGTGCCGCAAAAGATCTTTAAAGCTAATTTTCATGTGTCCGGATTTAGCCAAGTCAATGTAGTGTCTAATCAATGATTCAAAATGATATTTGTTAAGATAGTGACTTCCAACCTTTAGTTTCAAGTCAAAATCATCTACTTTCTTGTAATATTCTTCTGCTTCAGTGATATTTTGAACCACTTTGCTACTGGAATATATTTCAGAATCGTGAAGAATATCTGGAATTGTTACAAGAATTGCGACTCGTTCAAAAAGCAATCTGGGATCCTCAACAATTTCATTATTACTATCCCTTAGCAAATAGCGCGAAGCAAGTACTCTGAGTGAATTTACATCAAAGGCCTTATCGACTTCGTCCAAATCTTTCTTGTTGAGAATCTTCTTCTTCTCATCTCTAACTTTGCGTCTTTCATGCCTGTAGAGGATGTAGGCCTTTGCGGTCTCAGAAAGACCCTCTTCAATCAATATTGATTCTACCATGTCCTGGACATCTTCGACGCTGGGAACTCTGTTGGTATCTAGAATTGAAAATTGTTGGTCCATTTTCTGAACAACTTTTTCAGATAATTTTTCGGCAAGCTTGTAATCAGCTTTGCCCGCCGCCATTAAAGCTTTGTAGATGGCATTAGAAATCTTGGAATTATTAAAATCGGCTAGTCCTTTATCCCTCTTCCTAATTTGCGCAATTGGTTTTTTGCTTGAGTTTGAAGAATTATCAATTTCGGTAATTTCCTTTGCCATAACGCATTATACAGCTAGACCCTAGCTTAAAAATATTATTTTACTAAATAATAATACAATCAAGGTTTAAACTATTTGATTCGATGTCGTTATATTATCCGTTATCCGGAAAGACTAAAAAGTTGGAACCATGGACCTTGATTCTTTCAAGGTTAGCTTTTTCTATCTTCAGGTTATTTTATCGGAAAGTCATTCGAAAGCAAACCCCCTCCATTTATTTTACACAATTTGGGAACAGTAGTAGCTAAGGAGTACTCATGCCAGATATATCCTCCAGTCATTCCTTAAACTAGCTGTTTCGCAACAATAAAGACAATGTTTAGCTCAATGTAGTTGGCGGATACATCTGGATGGTTTCTAAATTTTGGATTCAGTAGATTTCTAACTATAGCTGTGCAAAATTAGTGGATCCGCAATTCTGACATACTTCAGATGACAACGGAGATCTTGTACCGCACGAGCTACATATCTTACCTCTGTAGACAGGTCTGAAGAAATTAAGATCAAAAGCCTTGTCAATGCAATCTTTTAACTCATTGTCAGGAAGGTCACTAATGTCCACACTAAGTGAAACTCCACCATTTAGTAATTTATCGATCGAGTTACTTGATTCTATTATGGGACCGGAATTCAAAAGTAGATCTCTACCATTTATCAGAATCCCTTGGGAATACGACTTTATCATCGAATCGTCATCAGATTGGTCGTACATGTTTCCGTATTTTTCAGAATCCAGAGATGCTAATCGTGAACTACTATCATCCGTAATCATAGCTATTCGAATGGACTCATCTCCAGATAGCTTTCCTTGATCTGAAGCTACTTCAACTGCTGTATGTAATACCTTTTGGATAATCTCTTCTCCATTGAATTCATGTCCCAATATGTTGTATACCGACTCTCTTATTCCTGTCAAATTGATTACCAGGTTCATCCTGCTCAATTGCATCATTTGGGTAATATTGGCTGTTATTGGAAGCATTTCTCTTCTTATCATTTCCAATATAGAGTTCTTTCTTGCTAGCAAAGCAGAAATTGCCGGTTTAATCATTAATGCCAATCTAGCCCTGAAATAAGTTTCGTCCTTATTTGATTGATAGGCTAGTCTGGGTAGGTTAATAGCTAAGGAATGCAAGCTTACAACTGAACTCGATTTTTCGTCAGATTGAGTTTTCACAATTCCAAGATGACTCCTATAGTTCTTGGATATAGACATAATACCGCCATGTTTGACTATTTCTCCAATCAAATCTGCGTTTGCGCTCAGCACTTCTTTATCATTACCAACTAATGATATCGCAATGGTGGGTAAAGGCGTGTTCTCCAAATATTTCAAATAAGCTGCCAATATGGGTCTAGTCATTGATGTGGCTTCAGTTGTAATAGGCAATGTAAAAACTGGAAAACCTACTAATGAATACGATCTGGATATTGATGATGAAATAAATGCCCTAGTAAAAGCCGATTCTACTTCTTCAGCACTCCCCTGGATCTTATGCGAAATGGTAGAAACAAAATTATCAAGTATCACCTCCCTTGAAGTTTCTCGACTTAAGACCGAGATCAACACTGGTAAAACTGCAGTGATATCATCGAGTGTCTGAATGGGTCTAACCCTTGAAACATTCAAGTATTTTCCTTTGAAGTTTAAGCCATTTTCAATGATACTCTGTGTATCAATAAATACTGTATCGGGCATTAGATTCCAAAGACCAGTGTTCGAAATATTTAGTTCGCCTGCCAGATGCATATCTGTTATGTCTTTGGGTAACAAGTTGAACAACAGGTTTTCAGAAAAAACAGCTAGAGAAGTTTCCGACAAAATACCTTCTACTCCATTCTTGCTTAATGATGGATTGTTAAACATATCAGAGATATCAGATCCCGGAATACCCAACCTGGCTAACTTTGATCTAAATTCCTCATAACCGTGTTCTATCAATATTGAATTAACGGTCTCTCGAATAAGTGAAGATGTAAGATATACAGTTTGGAATTTGTAAACCTTGTTTTCCACCTCCTCGGTAATCTTATGCGCCTGCTCAAGAGGCATATTTGCCTCCCTGACTAACGACTGAGTTATCCTGTTTGAATTAAATTCTTCAATTGAATGTCTAGAAGTTCTTACATACATTTTTCCGCTTTCGATAATGGATCTCTCTTCGATTTGTCTTGCCAGACTAAGCACTAATTTTCCAAGATTGGTAATAGTATACCTTCTTTCTGCTTTATTTAGTGCCACAAGAGATTGCCTCAAAAGCTTCCTTAAATGGTAAGCAAATTTCCCAGACTCTTTTTTAGACTTGAAACCAGCCAACGATTTCAATTCCGAATAAGTTAGGGGACCTTTGGAATTTAGAATGCGAAGAATATCTATTCTGTTAGGACTGGCCATCACGGAGAAGATCATCCTAACTCTTTTTGCCGCTTGTAAAATTCCAGTAGGCTTAGATTCAGATTGAGTTATAAGATCATGGCTCGCCTCTATCTCCATCTCACCCGATATTATCTTGAGATAATTTAAAATTGGGTCGTAAATAGTTATTGACTAACAGTACAAAACAATTTACCTTCGACGCATTAGAAAAATCAAATCTAGATCATTACTTCGTTTTCCTCTAGTAAGGTATCATATTCTTTTTTGTTTTTCACAACATTCATAGTGGCAGGTATATCAGGTAGTTTTTGTCTTGTCTCTTCCTCAACACTTTGTTCAACTTCACTCAAAATTCTTAGTGCATCTTCATCTACGTGCATTGATATTTTTACTTCCGGATCAACTTTGTAATTGAGAATTTCCGATGAAGCATTTGTAACATCATTCAAAACTTCATGTGCCGTAGGTATTACCATTGAAATGTCTTTCTCTATATCCTTTATCAGATCTATTGTTGGATTTATTGTATCCATTATGACGGTAAATTCTCCTATTATGGTTGAACGCAGAGCTACAACCTCAAGAGACATTATCATGTTCCTTGTTGTATCGTGAACACGGTGTATATTTACGAGTTCACTTGCCAGTGCCTTGGCTCGTATATTGTTACCTCCTTTGATGTTTTCAACAATTTGTTTTCTAAAGTGAGTATCCATTGCTTCAAATTTCTTTGAGAGCTTGTTCAATTTTGTAATTTGATTGCTAATAACTTGAGCAGCATTAGACAGGTCGTTCTGAAGCTGGGTATTATGCTGCATCAAGAAAATATTATCTTGCATGAATGTAAAAATAATTGTCAGTGTCTGTCGACAAAAGAGTAACATAAAGCTAATCTAATTAATTTCTAGTATATGGACAAACCAATTTCTAAAATAGTGAGATGAGATAAAGTCGTACTCCATATGACTTTAAGAAAAACTTAGTTGTCTTGTTTTTCTAAAGTTAGTCCGTGCTTTGCATCATATCCCTTAACCTTCACAGTAGAGCCTATGGGAAGATCTGCAGGTGTCTTGATTCCCGGCAGAAATCCTGATGCGGAAATAGGAGCGTCGTTTAGCTTGAACACGACCCAGGCATAGGAGTTTATGTCCTCAAATCCTTCAGGGGCCACCGCCTGTATTGTATGTGTTACGACTGTACCAATTCCAGGAAGTTCAATAAATTCGAAATCGCTTTTGGAACATCCGCTACAATAATACATTGTCTCAAGCATTATCTTTCCACAATTTTTGCACTTGTTTGCAAGAATCTTTCCATTGTTTGCTGTTTGGATAAATCTTTCGTGGGTACTAGAATTTTTTTCCAATGCAATACACCAAGATTATATTTTTTGAAAGACATGAACTGCTGCGCTTGCCCCGGTGGCACCAAAGTTATGCGTTAGCGCAATTTCAGCATCCTTTACTGTTCTCTCTCCAGCTTTCCCAGTAAATTGTTCGTAAACTTCTACAACTTGTCCTATACCAGTAGCTCCTATTGGGTGTCCTTTGGATTTTAGTCCTCCTGACGGATTAATTGGAATCTCCCCTGTTCTTTTAGTAATTCCTTCTCTAGCTGCTACTCCTCCCGTTCCCTTCTTGAAAAATCCCAAGTCTTCAATGTCAATTATCTCTGCAATTGTAAAGCAATCGTGAACTTCTGCGAAATCAATATCCTTCGGTGTTACTCCTGCCATCTTGTATGCTTGATTAGCTGCAATAATTGTACTAGGGATGGTTGTGATATCTTCTCTTGATTGGACGGCCGCCGGAGAGCCTCCTCTTCCCGAACCAATGACTTTTACATAATTGTTACCAACCTTCTTTGCAAATTCCTCAGTACATAATATTACTGCCGATGCACCATCAGAAAATGGGCAACAATCATAAATCTTTAATGGAGATGCCACAACAGGCGAGTTCAGCACATCGTCCACTGTTATACTTTTCCTGATGTGTGCTTTTGGATTTAGCAATCCATTTTCATGATTCTTGATTGCTACATATGCCAAGTCCTCTTCGGTTGCTTTGTATTTATGCAAATATGCCCTGGCAATTGAGGCAAACAGCCCTGGAAACGAAGCTCCATTGCCACCTTCATAAAAGAAGTCAGAACAATATGAAAAAAGTGTGGTACTCAAAGTAGTTCCAGTATGTGTTACCTTTTCCACACCAACGGCCAATACACAGTCATAGAAACCAGCAGCAACGTTTGCATAGGCTTCTCTAAACATCACCGAGCCTGAACCGCAAGCAGACTCAATCGTTAAACCCGGGACATGTGGAATCCCAAGGTTGCTCATGAGTACAGGTGCCATGTGTACCTGTTTGTCAGCAACACCAAATACATTTGAGATATAACCTGCTTGGATATCCTTTGGTGTAATTCCTGCCGAATCAATAGCGTTTTTTGCCGCGTCAAGTCCCAGCTCAATGATACTTTCACTTAGTTTACCATATTTTGTACTTCCAGCTCCAAGAACGCATACATTATTTACCATTTATATGAAAAATAATATCTTGAGAATATAAAAATGTTCGAGAAAGACGTGGAAAACAACCACGCTTCAAAGAAGTCTGGAATGCGAGGTGCTCCTATCCTTTCTCAGTTGCTCTATCTGAACCCAAAATCTAAATTAATATCCCCTATAGAATATTTTAATTGTCAGAAGTTAATGCTACAGGTGCCAATAGTTATCAACTTGTAATTTGTGAAAAACCACTGGCGGCTAAGAGGATATCCCAAGTATTGGGATCTAAAAAGATTATAGAGAAAAAACATTCTCAAGGTATTCTTGTTTTTGAAATTACATCGGACAAGAATCAACGATTTGTCGTGTGTTCAGCGCTAGGTCATATGTACAGTCTAATTCCACTGGAGAAAAATCGAAAAAAATATCCAATTTACGAAACTGTATGGTCTCCCAGACATTCAACCGTTGCAAACCAAAGAAAGAGAATCTTGGAAACTTTGAAGGTGATATCAATGATTTCTGAAGGTGCCTCTGGCTTCATACATGCATGTGACTATGATCTTGAAGGCGAGCTAATTGGTTATAATATACTCGAATATGCGTGTAAACACAAGTATGAACAGTCACGGAGGGCAAAATTTTCTTCTCTTACCGATTCTGAAATTAATCAATCTTTTAATAATTTGCAACAAACCGACATCAGGATAGCTGAAGCAGGAAAGGCCAGACATCTTGTGGATTTTGTTTTTGGTATTAATCTATCAAGAGCATTGGTTAATTGCTTGAGTGTTGCCAATCAAGATAACAGATATTACAATTTGAGCATTGGAAGGGTTCAAGGTCCTACCTTAGGATTTGTAGTGGATAGAGAGATAAAGATCAGAAAACACGTGCCAGATCCAGTATGGTATGTCACTGGAAAATTTCAGAAAGATAACACTTCTTTCCACGCCAATCTGAACACTTCAATACATAAATTTTCAGAAATGCAAAAAATAATAACTGAGTGCAAAAATGGAAAAGGTACAATCAAGACAATACTTTGCCAAACTAAGAGGGTAAATCCGCCCACACCATTCAACTTGAGTGACCTGCAAAAGGAGGCATTTCGAATATTCAAACTTTCTCCGGCCGTAACACTTTCCATCGCCGAATCTCTTTACCTAGCAGCGCTCATTTCATATCCACGTACATCTAGTAAGAAACTCCCTTCTTCCATTGGATATGAAAAAATTCTAAACCTATTAAGTAAAAACTATGCCACAGTAGACAGAAACGAAATACAGGAATTGTTGATGCAAAAACCTTTAGTTCCTTATCAAGGTATTGACGAAGATCCAGCTCATCCAGCCATATATCCCACAGGCTTGAAACATAAGAAACTAAGCGGACCACAGAACAAAATTCTAGATTTAATTATCAAGAGATTTTTGACTACTTTTGGAGACAGTTATATGGCAAATTTTAGCGAAGTAATTATCACTTTGAATGGTCATGATTTTATTGCGAAAGGTAATACAATCCTAAACTACGGATGGATTCCTCTTTACGAACCCTATTTTAGTATCAAAGAAACGAGTTTGCCTCATCTGGTCAAGGGAGATTCTATACAAGTAAATAAAGTCACTGTGTTGGAGGATTTTACCAAACCACTTGCAAGATATAATCAGGCCAATCTATTAGAAAAAATGGAATCAGAAGGGATTGGAACAAAATCTACTAGGGCTGAGACAATCAATTTATTAATAAAACGCAAGTATATTATGCAAGACAAGCTTGGATTAGAACCTACTGAATTAGGATTTACCATTCTGGATACTATGAAAAAATTTATACCAGATATTGTCTCAACAAAATTAACTACCTTCTTGGAATCTAGTATTAAAAGAGTAGAAGAAGGAGAACTTGATATGATCAACCTTCGGAAACATTTGGAGGAATCTTTAATGAGTCCTCTGGACAAGATCAAAATAAATGAAATGGCGATTGGAAATGAGATAAAAAATGTACTTGCTACTTCACTAGTTGAAAGTTCTTTTGGTAAATGTCCAAAATGTCATAAAGGGGAAATGGTTTTGATCAAGAGTAATAAGACTAAAAAACGATTTCTAGCCTGTTCTAGATTTAGAGTAACGGGATGTAAGACAATCATGATAGTTCCTCAATTTGGCTTGATTAAAAAAGACAGCAGAGTTTGTACTTGTGGATGGCCAATTTTGAGTGTAATATTCAAAAGAAATAATCAACGGAAAATATGTGTGAATAGAAGTTGCCGAGAAAATCTATCTGAACCAGATAATCTTCACAATTTAGATCCAAACACATCAATATGATTTCGATATACATCAGTTCTTCTATTCATCAATAGTGGAAGCGTTCTTCTCGTGGCATCTATTTTTGCGGTATCAATATCTATAAATTCAATTCCTTGTCGATTTTTCATATCCAATATGGTGACGCCGAACGGATCGATCGCCATACTATGTCCACAATAAATATTACCAACTTGATTCGGTGCAATCACGTATACACCGTTTTCGATTGCTCTTGCTCTAACCATAATTTCCCAATGTACTTTCTTCATAAATCCAGCCACCCAGGCTGAGGGAGACACCAGTATATTGGCACCATTAACAGTTAGAATTCTGGAAATTTCTGGAAATCGCATGTCGTAGCATATGAGCAATCCCAGATTTCCAAAATCCATCTTACTTGGTTTTTCAATAATACTTCCTGCTAGTAACTTTTTAGATTCTTTGAATCCCAACGCATCATAAAGGTGGACTTTTCTATAAATTGATTGGATCTTTCCGAATTCATTAATTACTATACCAGTATCAAAAACCTTCTGATTCTTTTCGTTGATATTGATAATTTCGTACATTGTTGCGATTACATTTATTTTGTTTTGTTTGGCCGAATTCGATAATGTTGAAACAAAATTACCGGTGATTTTTTCTGCAATCCTGTGCAACGATCTTGATCTTTGCTCGGCCGGAGAATATGCCATTTGAAATTCTGGAAAGCAAATTAATCGTGCCTTTCTCTTGGCTGCTTCATTTATTAATTTCACGGAGTACGCCAAATTACGTTCTTTGTCCTCTGAAGATTTCATTTGAACTACGGCAGCTCTGAATTTTTTGCTCATCGATTTCACCTTAATTCAAAGCCAAAATTTCTAAATGAAAGATCGAATAACAAGTTGATCAATCCTTTTCTGCAGAATATGCTTGTTTCTTCTGCGAATATCCCCTCTCTTCCAAGAAAGCCCAATTTTTGCCACATATTACACAGGTAATCCGGTTTTCATTTTTGAATAATTCCAACTCGTAATGACTACATCGAATTTGATATTCTCTCTTCATGGAATCCATCTCTCTTAAAGTGTCTATGTGTCTAACAGAATTTTCTGTCATGCAGTGAAATACTTGATTTGTTTGCTTTTATCTTTCTTTTGATTTTCTGACCAAACTAATCTAATTTAGCTTAAGATAACAACAAGCAGATTGCCAAGATTGAGTGGAAAATTTGATAAGTAGGAGTAGGAAAAATACCTTATGAAGAAATGTCCAATCTGTGGATGTACAAAGCATAAGCTATTTGGTTGTGGGAATCATTGGTTAAGACACAAGAGATCAAGTAGTGGGTCGTGTGAAGAAAAGTAGTTTCGATTATTTTATTTCATATAGCGCTATTGATAATTTTAATGCAATAGTATCGTCTGTTTTTTCTGCTAATGGCAGAATGTATTTTTGAGTCTCTTCTTTATATCGCAGCGCCTTTTCCTTTTTTCTATCATTTTTCAAGAAACGGGCGTTGTCTAGACGGTCCGCTAGTTTGATGAATCTTGGCATCTTAGGACCTTTAGAAATATTCTCAAAATACTTGACAAGCAGTTTTTCTCTATTTTCTTCATTGGTTTTTGGTTCAGTCAAGATCCTTATTGTGTCATAAATGCTATCCCCAAAATTTGATCTCAAATTTTCAACAACAGCGCTGTCCTCTTTGCTTTTTTCGATAGCATCATGTAAAATTGCTGCACAAATTGTATCTACGTCATGAACCTTTAACTCATCAGATAGGATCAGTGCGACCTTCATGGCATGGTTGATGTAAGGTTCATGGCTTTCGTTTCTGAATATACCAGAATAAACACAAGCTGCATAACTAAAAGCCTTGGTAATCTTTACAACATCGTTAAGATTATCCCCAAATGGCTGTATTAACCTGGAAAAAGCTAACTTGGTAAAATTATTTAAATTCCATTGCATTTTTACTCAACTAATTAACTAATCAATTATTTTTAAATAGTTTCTAAATTTCTCTAAATTTCAATCTACTCCATTCTTATTCGTCTGGATTGCGTAGAGCTTAGAGTATGGGTATGACTCAAACTAATGAACTCGAATGGTATTTTAGAGATTTCTTATTTAGAAATCTTAACAAAGGAATTTTGCAATTAAAAGTACAAAGTATTTCAACAAATATGATTGAAACTTACCTCAGATATAGAAATGAAGAATCAAGTCAAATTTCTTCAAATTTGAAAATAGTATTGGAAAATCTTGTATCATCCAAACTCATAGAACTTCGTGATAATCTGGTAATAATTAGAGATGGTATATCTCGTTTACAATGTAGCAAATGTTATTACATTTGTTATCTTGGAAATCTAGAAGCAAAATCTTGTTTGAGATGTCAAAGTAACGAATTGAATACCTTCCCTAAAAAACGTTGAATATGACTTGCTTGTCGTATTAGAAGAATGATGAGCCTAAAGTTGAAATTGACTCTAGTCCAAACCGTTATTGAAACTCATATATAGAACTTTAGGAAACATTCCTAGTTGAAAAAATGTCTGCTTTAACCATAAGGAAGTTTTATGAAGAAATACTACAGTTCGTAGGAAAGAAAGTTTTGATAGAGACATCTTATGACAAGAATTATAGTGGGACCTTAAGCGCTGTCGATGAAAGATTGGATATTGTTCTTGAAAATTTAGAAGGTGAAGGAATACTGAGGATTGTTGTAAATGGAACTTTTGTGAAGGAGATAAAGCTCCTTGAAAAGCCCTTCGATCTTAAGGGTCTTGCAGAGCGTTTGTCAAGAGTATTTCCAGGACTCGTAAAAATCAGAGATGACGTCAAGGCGATAATTGTGATGGATAAGATTAAGGTAACCGAACATGGTATAGAAGAAGGCTCAGGACTGGCAGCTGATAGGGTGAAGTCAATCTATGAAGAATTCATGAGGGAGTTTAAGAAGTAAACTTGCTATTTGAGGTCAGGTATTCTGACCTAGCAGGAAGGATAGGAAAGATCAAGACCCCTAGTGGAACTTTTGAGACCCCCGCATTTATACCTGTCATCCATCCTGTTTCCCAATCTGTAGAAATAGATTTTTTAAAGAAACTGGGTTTTGAGGCTGTTATTACAAACGCGTACATTACTTTAAGGCAATATGGAGACGTAGCTCGAGAAAAGGGTATTCATAAAATAATAAATTTTGATGGCCCGATAATGACAGATTCGGGTGGATACCAAGTACTCGAATATGGTTCTATAGAACCGGAACCCTCGTATATTGCTCAATTTGAAAATGATATTAAAAGTGATATTTGTGTCCCCCTCGATAAGCCAACAGGATATGGTTTGAGATATGATGTAGCTGAAAGGTATGTTACTGAGACTATAAAAAATTCCCAGGAAACTTTGAATCTAATCAAGAGTAACAATGAAAGAAACTCTGTGTGGGTTGGCCCAGTGCAGGGGGCAGAACATCTCGACCTGGTGAAAAGATCCGCTGAACAACTTGATGAAATGGGTTATGAGATGATGGCTCTTGGTAGTCCGGTGCAATTGCTAGAAGCATATGAATTTGCCATATTGGCAGACATGATAGCAGCGCTTAAATCAAAGGTTATGTCGAAGCCTGTTCATCTTTTCGGAGCAGGTCATCCTTTAACGATACCATTGGCAGTAGCGTTAGGATGTGATACTTTTGACTCTGCATCCTACATGCTGTATGCAAGAGATAATAGGTATATGCACGCAAATGGGACTTCTAGACTTGATAAACTGACATATCTTTCATGTCAATGCCCAATATGCATCAATATGACAGTTAGCGAATTTGTTGATCTCGAATATAAAGAAAGAACTGACAAATTAGCTAAACATAATCTCTACATTTTACGAGGAGAAGTATTGTCCGTAAAACAAGCCATCATGGAAGGAAGACTGTGGGAGTATGTAGGACAAAAGGCACGTGCCCATCCTAAATTAATGGAGGCCTATAAATTATTTCTCAATTTCAAATATTTAGAAGATGGAACTCCAATATTCAAGAAAAAAGCAATCTTTTTTATGGAAACATTCGATCAATATCGACCAGAGGCTTCAAGAATAAGAAACATTTTTGACTCATTTAGGACAAATAAGAAAAAAATGGTTCTATATCCTGATACACAGGTTTCTCCATTTTATTCCTCTCGCGAGTATCATAAATTGTACAAGAAATTTTCAGATTATCAGATTTGTGCCTATAATCCGTTTATTGGTATCATTCCAGCAGAGATTTCAGATATTTATCCTGCCGCACATAATCTTATTTCCAAGAAAAAATTTAACTTACCTAATGCCAAAGACTACCCCACTTTTGTGAGTTCCTTTGAAAAATTACTATCGCATGATTATTTAGATGAAATCATAATAATTGCAGATGAATTCATGCAGAGAATAGTTCACGAAACCAACACGGAATATAAGAATCTAAAGATTATCGAATATACAGATGATGTATTAGAGAAGATTTAGTCAGTCAATTCATTTCTTGTTTTGATTTTTGCTTAAATATGAGAAATAGATATGATATTTAATAAAAATTGGGAATTGATTATGAGTTCATTTATAATTTTAGCGAGGAATTACTAAACCTAGACAGTTCTCTTCGTTGGATAGGTATTTCAAACAAATACGGCGTCTTAATTAATGTAGAACAGCGCGAAGGGTTAAATCCATTAATGTCAGAGGAGGAAAGCGAGGAATATGCGGCAGCTGCTGTATCAAGATACAGGACAAGGGTTAAGTTTCAATCAAAAATTGGCAAACTAGACTACGCCGTTGGAAGATATGAAAATGTAACCAGAATTACAGTTCCAATAAGTAATGACTACTTTCTCTTACTCACAATCGACAAGGAGAAAAACTATGATGACCTTATCAATAAGATGATAATTCCATTTATAGCCAAAAACAGGAACAAATTTCATTTTGATGATACAAGTGATTGATTCTTTTTTTAGTGCCCGTTATTCTAAAAACTTAAAAATTCAAGATTTAATGTCATCCACAAATCTCGTGTAAATTGACAGAGCTTCGTCCTCGCTCTTTGCTCCAACAATGGTAGCCGCACCACTGGACATGAAGCTTATTGAAAGACTGTCAGAATTGCTACTCATGATAGTTAGTCCTAGTTCTCCTTTAGTCTTGATCGTATATCCCAGTCGTTCCGCATTCTTCTCAATCCCGATAAGATTTAATGATGACGATATATGTGAAGGTGTAACAGTGTACGTTCTTTTTCCACGGTCACGACCGCATAGCTCTTCAATTATCAATTGCTTTGTTTCCAGTTGATTACTCTCAATTCTTTTTGTTCCGCAAGAGGGACACTCTTCTTGTCTAAATACTGAAATCTTCTCTAAAGATAAATCATTTAGATCCACATACATGAGTTTATTTTCTAATGTTGGTTTTTCACCCAGAATAATCTTGACGGCCTCTGAAACTTGAACCCCACCGACCAGATACAGAATTGATGGATGAACTCCTTCAGTACTGCATGTCGGCATATCATCCTCGGCTAATGCAGGAAAAATGCATCTAAGACATGCTGTTTTATTTGGAATAATAGTACAGACTGAGCCCAGCATGCCCAAAGCCCCAGCATAGATGAGAGGTATATTCAGTTTGATGCATGCATCATTTAGCGCATATCTCGCATCGATGCTATCTAATGCATCCACAACAATATCATATCCCCTAATTATGCTTTCGGCAGTATACTTGGTTACAGAATTAGGAAGGGCTTCTATCTCTACACTTGAATTGATTTTTTCAAGTCTTTCTTTTGCTGCTTCTACCTTTACTTTTCCTAGGTCACTTTCTGTATAAAGATGCTGTCTATGCAGGTTGGAAATCTCAATGATATCTCTATCTACTATCTTCAATTTTCCAACACCCATTGCTGTCAGTTGCGTAACCACAGGATTACCGATACCTCCAACTCCAACAACGCATACTTTTGCCTTTCTAAGTTTTTCTAACCCTACAAATCCTATTTCTTCTAGCATTATCTGTCTTGAGTATCGCTGTAAATCCTCGTTCTTTAATTCAGAACCACCTGCTACTGCGGGAAGAATATAAATTGAATCACCGCTGTTGAGTTTCGTCGCCATTCCATCATTACTAAAACGCATGTTCTTTCCGTTAATGTAAATGTTAATTAAAGATCGTGGTTTTCCATTCAAATCCAAAACCTTGCGTTTAAAATCTTCTCCCAATTGTTCTGTTATCTTGGTAAACGCATCTTGCAGATCAGTTGCGTCCAAAGGAATCTTCTTTTCTCCTGTACCCTTTGTAAGAACAGATGGAATTATAAATTCGATGTTTGTCATTTTGTACTCATTATCTCCTAAGATATCATTGCCGATACAGTCTGTACGTCCGGCTTCACTATATCAAGCTTGGGCAATGCGCCCATAATGGCCTCAGTAGATTTTAATCCGTTTCCAGTAACATAACACACAACTTTTTCATCTCGCTCAATAAATCCATCATCAACCAGTTTCTTCAATACAGCAATAGAGACACCACCGGCAGGTTCAGTAAAAATACCTTCTGTTTTGGCTAATGTCAAGATTCCTTCCACAATTTCGTTATCGTTAGCTTCTTCAGCTATGCCACCATATTGTTTCAATCTTTTCAATACATAAACTCCGTCACCAGGATCCCCAATTGCTAAACTCTTTGCTATGGTATCTGGTCTTTCTACAGGAACAATTTCTCCAGTTTTATTCTTAAAAGCATCAACTATTGGGGCACAGCCATGTGGTTGTGCAGCCGTAACTTTTAGATTTGAAACGTCGTCAATAAGTCCTAAATCATGTAACTCCTCAAATCCTTTACAAATTGCATTTAGCATAGCACCACTACCAACTGGAATAATTAAATGATCTGGAACTTGCCAGCCAAGTTGTTCGGCTACTTCAAATGCCAAAGTCTTAGAACCTTCCACATAGTAGGGCCTCATATTAATATTAACAATTCCTATGCCCTTTGAATCTCCTATTATTGACGCAACTCTATTGGCATCGTCATATGTTCCTTCAACGGCAACAAATTTAGCTCCGTAAGATAACGCCTGAGCTATCTTTGCTTTTTCGATATCAGACGGTGCAAAAATAAAACATGGTAAATGCGCTTTGGCAGCATGTGCAGCTGTGGCCGAGGCTAAATTTCCAGTTGATGCGCATCCCACCGCTTTGAGATTTATTTCTCTGGATTTTGAAATTGCCACACCGGCAGGTCTATCTTTAAATGAAAAGGTTGGATTTACAGAATCGTTCTTTATGAACAGATTCTTAAGATTTCCCATATGAGCCCCAAGCTCCTCAGCATGTTGCAGGGGCGTGAAGCCAGCATGTATATTTACGATATGGTTCTTATCAGCAATTGGCAAAAGCTCAAAGTAACGCCAATACGTCTTATCTTGTCTGGACGTGAATGTGTCTTTGGTTAAATTCGAAGGAATATCATAAATAACATCGAGAGGACCAAAACACTCTTCGCAAATGTACTTGAATACGGGAGAATATTCAGCACCACATTCTCTACATTTTAGAAATCTAATAGAACCCATGTATTACTCAACTATCAACGAGTGATTTAGTAATAAATATCACTAATAGTAATTTTAGTATTACTTAATTTTTCGACCTCAAAATTTTATAACTAATAAACATGATTCTGACCAAAAATCTCAATTATTGAGAATACAATATAATTATTACAGGTTTATGAAAAATAAATTGCCAAATTTAATTAGGATATAGTCTATTGTGAAAGCATGTCCTGTTTCCTGTATGGCATGCAGGATTTTTAGAGTCGACTAAATAAATCACAGCGTCGCGATCACAATCAACCAGTATATCTTTAACTTCTTGAACATTTCCAGACTCTTCTCCTTTCATCCAGAGTTTGTTACGAGAGACACTCCAAAACCATGCATTGCCTGTTTTCACTGTATTTTCGATAGCCACTCTGTTTGCATATGCCAACATCAAAATATCCTTAGTTTTAATATCCTGGACTACAACCGGTATAAGTCCATCCCTCTTTACAAAATCTAATTTATCTATGAATTCATTATGAATCTTGACTAGCATAACCTTAACTCAACGATAGGCTTACTATGATACTGAATATAAGTCTAGTACTCATACGGTTCAGACAATTTTCTCGTACTGATAGTACTTTAAAATCAATCTCAGCTTTATGATTAGGAAAACGGAGCATGTCGTAGCAAAACTTGGTAAAGTTATTGAGGTCATAATTAAGAACTGCTAAATAGAGAAATCTAGATTCAGCAAATTGTTCCGACCAACGCAATAGAAATAGTCACAAATTAGTAATAAAGTCTAGAATTTTCCATGTAATCAAACTTCTCTTCAGAAGTAATTATCGCCTTATGGCATTTTTCACAGACAAAGTATTCAGTATTTGTAGCTAATTCCTTTCCACACACGCCGCAAAATCTCTTCATTAATTTCATAATCGAAAAACTAATCTATAAAGTGTCCGTCCCTCAGAAAGACATTTTACGTGAAATAGCAATTGGTTGACGCTTTCTACCTGGGCCGAGTTTTCTTGTCAATTGTAAAATCTAGGATTAAAATAAATCAAGGTTTCAATTTTCATCTTCCCTTAACTTATCAACCTTCATTTTTATGAGATCAAAACCCTGTTGCCAAAATGAAGCTTTAGTTATATCAAATCCAGAATCCTTGAGTAATGTTTCTGGCTTCTCGGATCCTCCCGCAGATAATATCTTGATATATTTTGAAATAAATGAATTGCCTTCTTCTCTAAACTGCTGGTACAACGACAGTACGAGTAAATTTCCAAAGGAATATGCATAACAGTAGAAAGGTGTATGGTAAAAATGTGGGATATAAAGCCATTCCCACTTGAAATCTTCTGAGATACGTACTGAATCTCCAAATTGGGTCCTCAAGTTCTTCATGTACAAATCTGAGATATTATCTATAGTAACACCATTTTCCACAATTTGATTATGTGCCTCTATTTCAAAAAGAGTAAAGAATGCCTGTCTCATTACTGTCGCATAAATGTCATCAATTTGTTCTGCCAGGAAAATCTTCTTCTTTTGCCTATTAAGTTTCTTGTAAATTTCTTCATTGAGAAGCATTTCTCCAAAAACTGATGCAGTTTCTGCCAATGGAAGAGGAGCGTGGGCTACCAAAATTGGTTTATCCGATGCAAACATACTATGTATGGCATGTCCAAATTCATGAGCCATAGTTGAAACATCTCTCATCATTCCGTCAAAATTTAAAAGTACATAGGGAGTCCTTGTTGGAGCAACAGTATAACAAAATGCACCTCCGGTTTTTCCATTCCTTATTTCAGAATCAATATGATTTTGTTTAAACAGGCGTTCAGTGAATTGTCCAAATCTTGGTTCAAATTTATGAAAAGTGTCCAACACCAATCTAGTAGCGTTCCTAAATGTAATTCTAGGAATATTCTTACTTGAGATAGGCGCATACAGGTCATAACGCCTTAATTTCTTCATCCCAATCAATTTTGCCTTTTCAAAAAAGTAATCGTGGAACAAGTGGGCATTTTCTTTGCATACTGTTAAAAGAGTATCTATGGTAGTATCATCTATATTATTGTAAATATTCCTAACTGAAATAGGAGATTTAAATCCTCTAATAGAAATATTTTCATCTCTCCATTGGGTAACTAGGTTTTGGTAAATTTCTCCCAGGACCCCGCTATTTTTCTCATAGGTTTTGAAAAGTGCCTTGTATGCAGTTTCCCTCTCATATGCTTTTGAGCTCCTTACTAGCGAAAGAAGTTTTTCTTTATTCTTGAATATTTTGATTCTCTTACTTTTTCCATGCTTTTTGACAACTGTAAATTCAAAGTTGTTTGTCATTCTATCATATATTTTTACCAAGGCTCCGGTACCGGTTACCTCCAAAGTGTTGATAATTTTTTCTTCCGACTCATTAAGTGAATATTTTGCCACTAATCTTTTATGTTTTAGATATTCTCTATATACTGACGGTACGCTATCGATTAATCTTTCAGCGTTACTACTGTCTAGTGTCTTCTTGAACCATAAATCAAAAAATAATACTTGGTTACTAATTTGAGAACTCATTTTTTCTGTTTCAAGAACAAGGGCGGCAGCTTCGTTTGATGACGTATCAGCAGCGTATTTTAGTTGGGCAAAACTATTCACTGTGCTAGTAACATCCAATATATTCTCAAGCTTATGAATCAGTAATTCAAAAGTTGGACCATCTAGATCTGGTTTTAGAACCTCTCTATTCGCTTCAAATTCGCTAACATCTTTTTTTATGTCATTAACCAAATTCGCAAAGCTACTTGTTGACTTGTCATCGATCAAATCATGAAGATCCCATTTTCCTAATTTAATATTTGAATAATTTAACATTCTTTCCTTTCATCATTAATTTGTAACTCGTCTTTAATATTTTATTGATTATTCATATGGAAGGTTATGAAATATGAAGTGAGATATGAGTAGTTTAGGAATATTGCCAACATAGTCAATATAGTTAGTTTGGAATATAGTTATATAGCACGAATATGATATAGAAGATGCCGTAATGGTTTTCAACATAGGCATAACGGTGAAGGCTGACAATACTCAGTGATCGAGGTGTTATCTGAACACCAAAACTGATTAAAAATGCCATCCTTTCTATGTTGAATGATTTTTGGGTTTATGACTTAATGGTTATTTATTTTTTAGATATACCTTTTTCATCTCCTCGACCCAACTGTTTTTCTTTGAATATAACCTCTTTGTCGGACGTTTTTTGCATTCTGATAAGACATAGGCCCCTATTATTGGGAAGCAAATTGATGAATCTCCGTAAACTATTACATTGTTTCTATGAGAGGTTTTTATTTTGCCCCAACTTTTTCCTTCCTGAATGGTTGCACCAGACAAACCGCCCGTATCAGGTCGTGCATCAGTAATTTGTATTACATAATCATGTCCCCCATCCTTTAATTTCAAAATTTGGTACAATGCGGGTCCCGTTTGTTGGAAGAAATTTTTCGGAACGCCTCCTCCTAATTCAATACCTCCAGAAACTTTACTCTTCCAGAGTATCGCTGTTGATTCAGCAATATCCATCATGACGTTTGGAAATTTAGTCACATCTTCAAACAATAGAGGTAACATATTGAGTCCTATTGAAGAATCGCTTATCGCAGGAATGAAAACTGGTACATCGTTTTTGTATGCCGAAACAAGAAAAGATTTTTCTGGGTTTGGAGAATTTTCATAAGTTGCTTTACCAAGACTATATGACATATCTGCAGTAGAGTACGATTCAGAATAACTGTTTTCAATTTTCTTTATTTCTCTTTGAACAATAAGATCTTGTGCCTGTAAAGTGCCTATTTCTTTAATGTAGACGTCGTAAATACGTACAATTTGCTTTGAAAATAATACATCGTCGTCTACCTGAAAATGACCTTGTCTTACTGGCAGATCGTAGGCAAAGTGTAAGTCATGATAAACGTTGGCACCAGTTGTAACTATCCAATCAATATATCCATTTTCAATAAGTGTCTTAATTGTACTACCCATTCCGATTGGCGTCATTGCTCCCGCTAGGGTTAAGCAGGTTGTACTTCCAGTGTCGATCATTTGCTTCATTATATTTGCTGCTTCAAATAACCGTCTTGCATTGTAACCTGTTGATCCAAAGAAATCAACCAACTGCGATATTGTCATGTTCTTTGAAATGAGTGGAGGTTCTATTTTTTTTCCTCTAAACGAATGTGCGTCGCTCATCTATTAGCATGCAGAAAAGGTATTAAAAATTTTATCTGAAGAAATAGATTAAAAAGTCTTGTAGAATTTATTAGATTTTTCCATAAATGTGTTTATTGAAATGGTCTTAAGAGGCTTGTACCATAATCGCTCGAAATTCTCTTTTCTTCATAATAGCTGCATTCTATGCATTTTACTCCATTGTTTATCTTGACCGTATCACCACCGCAATTCAGACACAATGAATACAATAAACCAAAATTAGTTCCGTCTACCGTAAGATGAATAGAAGAGTTCATCAAGCTAGTAATCTGACCCCGAACAATGTCGCCAATCCGATAGATTGATTTAGGTTTTCTATTGTATCTATCTCGATTCCATCCACCCTTATTATTCCCTGTTCTACCCGAGGCGATGGCAGATAAACCTGAGCCATACGGCTTATTATTAACAGAAAACATTTTTACAGATATCATAGGTCCGAACAACATTTCCACGAATCCCATAACTATATCTCCTATTTTTGGCACTTCCTG
>JARBAW010000030.1 GCA_029237505.1 Nitrososphaerales archaeon | reverse complement strand
CATTCCTTTCTTTCTGTATCTATCTTGCGCTTCTATACGTGCGGTGTCGGAATTACCTTCTATTTTTTCGTGTTATTTGCGAAAATCTATTTCCACTCCCATATCTTATCGGTAAAATTACCATTGGTGTCGACATCGGATTCGAACACACCTACCATATTATCCAGAAATTGCAGACTTCCTACTGAATTGGTATGAAAGAATAATGCGCCTCGCCATTTCAATACGCCTGTTGAATCAAATCTTCCGATACCTTCACCGGTGAAGGTAGCAATTTGACCATCTTTGGTATTAATAACTCCTTTGCCAATCCCATGTATGATACCTTTCGATGTCGGACCAGCGACATAAGTTAATGTTTCTGTCACATGTACGCCATTTAACGTACCCATCGATGATACGTTTGTTTCGATCGTAGGACCTTCCAAATCAATTACCCTTTGGCCGGACATTTTACCAGTCGTTTCTCCAATTAATTCTCCTAACATACAATATTACTTGTTGAGAATGTTTATAAATTATTTTGGTCATCAAAATGTAACGAACTCATTGATACATTACTATCTGATGGGAGGAAAAGTTAGCCTTATCGGGCTTTCTCCCGATCCTCCCATCATATAAAAAAGTTTTATGACAGATTTAACTACATTCTTCATTACCGTCTCACCGGTACTGATGGGGGAGGAACTTATTCTTCTGGAGTCCTGCTAACCCCTCTATCAGTTTCTAATTTATGCTTAATGATAGTACCGATCGATTCACATCGGCTTGAATTGAAGACAATCACCAGTCCTACGAAGACTCTTGTTGTCCATGCCAAATAATAAAAGCGCTGCGCTTACACTTGGAGTCTCCTTGAAGTTTGGATCATCGAGTCCGGTATTTGCTATCTTCATTTCTTGTCTGGTTCTTCTTTTATTCTTTTCGTGTTCTTGTTGTTGTACCCCATAGTCTAATACTTATAAATTATTTTGTTCTCTTTATACTGAACTCATGAAGGATAGCGAATGTCTAGAATGCGGCCACAAGAGAAAAAATCATGATGTAAATGATCAAAAGCGATGTCTCAAATCTAAATGTCCTTGCCGAAAGTTTAAGCCAACCATCCTAGAATGATGAGATCTACTTATAATTGCGATCGGAGATAACTTATGCTTTGTCAGGTCGTTAATATTCTCATATTGGTTTATTTTTACTTAAGTGGAACCATACCCCTCTTTCTTTTGCTCGGATATTTCTAGGCTTTGTACGCAGTTTGTGTCCACAGCAAGGACAGTGCAGCCGAGTCCATTCCAAATATACTTCGCAGTAAGTACATCTTTTCCGGCCTCTTAAATAATAAAATTTGTCTGTGGAACGAGCAGCCTTGTATTGGTAACATATTCCTTTACAAGTCATATTCTTCTGAATAGCATAATTTTTGACCGATGCCATGGTTTTGTCCTGACTTTTTGACGGCATTCATTACAGCGCACGACTTGTTTTGGATATTTTATCTTGCAGGATGTTCTGTTTGACAGACGATTCGCCTCAACTAGGTCTTAGTAGCTGTCATTGCAGGGCTTGACTTTATCTTTTTGATTGCAGACTCGAAGTGTTTCATTGTAATGTTTAGAGGTACCTTTCGTTTTCGCACCTGGCTCTCATCAGTGTACTGTAATTCACTCTTATCCTTTCTCCGATCGCTTCTATCCGCACCGACGTGTTCCTTTATTGCAGACATGGCAGCCGCGTTTACTAAAGCTGCAATATCAGCACCAGAAAATCCCTGTGCTAGCGATACAAGTTTATGCATGTCTACAGTTTTATCTATCGGTTTTTTAGCCATGTGTATCTTTAATATCTCTTTTATCGAATCGTTATCGGGAAGAGGAATTTCTAATAGGCGATCAAATCTACCAGGACGCAAGAGAGCCTCGTCTATAATATCAGGTCTATTTGTTGCACCGATTACTACAACTCCTTTTAGATCTTGAAGTCCGTCCATTTCAGTAAGTAGTTGACTAACGATTCTGTCACCCACGTGAGAATCACCTGTGCCGGTTGACCTCTTCGATGCAACGGAATCCAGTTCGTCAAAGAAGATAACACAGGGACTTGCTTGTCTTGCTTTCCTAAATACCTCCCTTATACCTTTTTCCGATTCACCAACCCACTTTGATACTAACTCAGGCCCTTTGATACTAATAAAATTTGCATTAGAATTCGTCGCTACTGCTTTAGCGATCATAGTTTTTCCCGTTCCGGGAGGACCGTACAAAAGTATCCCTTTAGGAGGAACAACGTCTGCTTCATTAAAGAGATCGGCATGTTTCAAGGGCCATTCGATAGCTTCACCTAGTTCCTCTTTTACAGAATTAAGACCACCTATATCTTCCCATTTAACATTTGGATTTTCAACGTATACCTCTCTGAGCGCCGAGGGTTGGACTTCTTTTAATGCAGTGTCAAAGTCCTCAGGTTTTATTTTTATTTTGTTTAGAGTTTCAACAGGAATTTTGGACTGCTCCAAATTGATTTCTGGTAGAACATTTCTCAAAGACTTCATAGCCGCTTCTCTGCACACGGCCTCAAGATCGGCTCCCACGAATCCATGTGTCACTCTAGAGATGGAATTCAAGTTAACTTCTTCAGTGAGGGGCATTCCTCTTGTATGAATCTCCAATATCTCTTCCCTTCCTCTTTCATCAGGAATTCCTATTTCAATCTCTCTATCAAATCGTCCTGGGCGTCTTAATGCAGGGTCTATTGCATCCGGCCTATTTGTTGCACCGATTACAACGACTTTTCCTCGCGATTCAAGTCCGTCCATAATAGTAAGCAGCTGAGATACTACTCTTTTCTCCACATCGCCGGAGACTTCCTCTCTCTTGGGCGCTATAGAATCTATTTCATCAATAAATATAATACTTGGTGCATTCGCTTGTGCCTGCTTGAAAGTCTCACGTAGCCGTTCCTCACTTTCTCCATAGAACTTGCTCATAATTTCTGGCCCCCCTATTGAATAAAAGCTTGCATTGGTCTCATTTGCCACCGCTTTGGCCAGCAATGTTTTACCCGTACCAGGAGGCCCAAATAAAAGTACACCTCTGGGAGCTTCAATGCCAATTCTATCGAAAATTTCAGGGTGTCGCATGGGAAGCTCTATCATCTCCCGGACTTTTTGAATTTCGTGCCTTAGCCCTCCTATGTCTTCATAGTTTACCCTAGGGATTAATTTTGTTCCTGATTTTGACACAGTGCCAATAGTAAAATCCGTACTAGTTGTAATTATACCTGCACCATCGGAAGGAATGATAGTAGTAACTGCAAATCCAATTCTATGTCCCATCATGTTAATCGGTATAGAGTCACCCTTTGTAACAACACGGCCTTCCAATAGTTCAGGCAAGTATTCCTCGAGACCTACAACATTTAGGTCCTCCGTAGGAGATAGTACAATTTGTTCCAGTTTTGACGCAGATACTTTTTTTATACTGACATTATCATCGATGCCTACACCTAAATTATTTCTTGTGTATCCATCGATCCTAATTATTCTTCTACCAGTATCTGAATGTTGACCTGACCATAATAAAACATGTGTTTTTCTTCTGTTGCCCGATACTTGCAATACGTCTCCAGTATTCAGTCGCAGCTGTTCGACCACAAGGGGATCGATATGTGCTATACCCCTTCCGACAAATCTTGGGTCCGATTCGGCTACTCTTAGAGTTGAACTATTCATTTCATTGTTTTCCAATTTAATGCGCCTCAAAAAAAAGAAGTCTGGAAATTTTTAATCGACCTGTATTTCTTTGGGCTTAGATTTTGGGGAACTTTTTGATTTTATCTTGAGTTCTAGTATGCCGTT
>JARBAW010000004.1 GCA_029237505.1 Nitrososphaerales archaeon | reverse complement strand
TTTGCATTATTTCCGGATCAATTCTTATAATGTTTCTTCCTTCGTCTTGATTTTCATTTTCAAGCACTCGTAGAGAAATCCCAGAATTATCCGACATCGTATGTATCTTGCATTTTTGAATATATAAGAATATTATCCAAGTCTGTAACCGGTTATTCGTAAAACAACTTGCGTTTTAGAATATTACTGACTCCAGTCTGCCATATCATTTAGTTATCAAGAAAAAAGAAAAAAAAGGACGTCTTTTGCTTTTGTTGACAGCCTGACATATTAGCTTATGGAATTGATCTGCTGTACAGCTTTCCTTCAAGTGCAAGCTTGTACATTTCAGCCACGTATGGGTTCTTTCCAGGAGTTTCAGCACCCAATTCTACTAGACGTGCGTACACTCTTACTACGTATGCAAGAGCACCCATGAAAGCAACTACTACTCCCATGTTAAACATCCAGTGGTTCGGGACTGAGAAAATTTCTTCCACAAACCAAAAGTGCCACATTTCATTCACACCAATTGTGAACATGGTTGCAAGATAGCCTATGATAGTTATCTTCAGACCAGTGTTCATGGAGTTTCCAGGACCTCTAAGTACAGGTACCCTTCTGTCATACATTGCCACAAATCCCCATCCTAGTGGTAGGGCTATAAAGTGGCTGTATAACCACCAATGAGCTGGTGTAAATGCGCTGTCTCTAATCGCGGTTTGATGAAGAGATCCATCAACAAAGTTGTCTACTTCGACGGATGCTGCGATTGAACCCAGCATGATAACCATGATGTAGATTTTCTTTAGTCTTTGGATTTCTACTTCTTTTGGAATTAGAGCCGGCATCTGTGCCATTTTAGTCAGGGTTACTTCATCGATCTTTTATATGAACTTGAATATATAGAAATTACAATTTTAGATATAGAATTTGTAATAATTACGACAAAGAAGAATGATAATTATGTTCTACTTAGTGCAAAATTATCGAAAATAGACCGACTTAAAGATAAGCTGCATTGATAATCATTTATGATAATCTTTATTAATATATGAGATTGAAAAATGATACTTTTTTATTTTTTTTCCTAATTATGATCTGGAACCGCTCTACATAATATATAAATTATTTTTCTTGCAAGACACTGTTATGAATTTGGACGGGAAGGTAAAGTTCAACATATTACTACTTTTCATGGTTGTCATGTTTTCTGCTGCAACAGTAGCTCATGGAACAGAGACTTCAGGTAATGCAGCTGGTACAATTAGCTGTCCTGGTGGGAAATCAGAAAATGGTGAGTTGTCATTTTCTGCATTCATGCATGATTCACCTATCTTTGGGAGTTGGGAGGTCGTTCTTGATAGTTCCTCCGATGATAAGGTTAGCAATGGTGGATTTCTGGACTCTGGCAAGATTGACAAGAAAAATTATGATTTAGAAGGCAAAGAAACAACAGCAAAGATTTGTGATTTGGATAACAAGGGCAATGTTTCAATTCACGGAGATTGTGGAAAGAATGGGAAAATCCAGGTTCGTGCTGAGTCTGGCTGGAAAGGAACTTTTGAAGGAAATATCGACTGCGGTTAATTACCCTGGTCTACATGCTCTTTGTTTGTTGAATGTGTACCAGAGTATCGAAAACCTCAATTTTTGAGATACTATTTATTTATGATATTTTTTTCAGACAATGTATTTGCCTAAGGGGAAAATTATCGTCTTTGAGGGAATTGATAAGGCCGGAAAAACAACTCAGGCAAAACTACTGGAAAAAAAATTGGGCAGTAAATGTGTAAGAATTGACTTTCCTGATTATTCGACCCCTGTTGGTAAAGAGATAAAGCAGTTCCTTGATGGGAAAAGAGATTATCCTGATGAGGTAAAGATGATACTCCTTTCCGCAAATAGATGGGAGAAAAAGATCCAAATAGAGAACATAGTAGGCAAAGGAACCACCATTATCATGAACCGATATTATCAATCCAACCTAGTCTATGGAATCTCAAAGGGATTGAAATTAGATTGGCTGCTTTCATTGGATGAAGGTATGCCAAAAGCAGATCTTGTAATTGTAATTGATATCAACCCCACGACCCTGGTCAGAAGATCCAAAAACGTGGTTGATACCTTTGAAAAAGACCTGGCCCTAATAAGACGGGTAAAGAAAAATTATAGGATTCTTGCACGGAAATTCAAGTGGCACGTTATTGAAGGAGAGAGTTCCATTGACGAAGTTCATGACCAAGTACTAGGAATTGTAAAAAAGTTTGTGAAAATTTAATTCAATGTAGTGTTCAATCCTAATTAGCAAATGAAATTCGTTGGGGAAATTGCAGATCCGATTCACAAATTTATCCGATTCACAGATCTAGAAAAAAAGATAATTGACTCTAGTGTTTTTCAAAGACTAAGAAGAATAAAGCAATTAGCAGGCGCTCATCTAGTATACCCGGCAGCACAACACTCAAGATTTGAACATTCCCTGGGAACGATGCATGTTGCAGGACTTGCAGGAGAACATCTGTTTTCATTAGGAGTCATTGATAAAGAATCAATTCAGGAATTACGGGTAGCCTCTCTTTTACATGATATTGGTCACGGACCCTTTTCACATCTTTTTGAAGAAGCCCTAAAGGTTACGGATAACAAGAATCATGAAACAATAGGAGCAGACATTATTCGCAAGACGGAGTTAAACGATATTCTTTCAGGATTTGGATATTCCGCCAAGACAATCAGTGAGATCTCTTTTGGCGATTCTAAAGTAAAGTTCAAAAATGAGATAATTTCGGGAAGCCTTTCAGCGGACCTCATGGACTATCTTCCGCGAGATGGCTTTTTTACCGGTGTTGAATACGGAAAGGTAGATTACAACCGGATCATAAATTCATTCAGGGTAACTGAAAATCAAAGTCTTGCCTTGGACATTTCATCGTTTTACTCTTTTGAATCCATGATAATTTCAAGATTTGAGATGTTTCGTGCTGTTTATTTTCACAAGACCGTTCGATCTGCTGAAGTAATGTTGCTTCATTCTATTCTACTTTCAAGCGAAGAATTGAATCTGGCCAGTTTGTCATTAACCGACTATCTCAAGCTGACAGACGATAGCATACTGTGGATGATGTCTTCAGCACAAAATAACATTGCAAAGGAAATGATTTCTAACTATCTTGATAGAAGACTGTTAAAATGCGTATATGAGAGGTTCATTCGTAAGCGAGACAACTATACAAAATTAAATAGGGACAAAATTGAAGAGTTGAGATTGAAAATAGCAAGGCTAGCAAATATCGATGAAAGGAAGATCTTCCTTGATACGTATGGAATCTCACTCGTTCCGCTTGCTCCAAACAAGAAAGAAATGAAATCAATACTTCTTGTTAGTGAGGACGAATTCTTTAAACAACCAGTTTCTAATCTACCACTTGTAAATTCAATTACGGGATATCTTGACATGATAAGAGTATATACTAACCATAAGGATCGAAAAAACATTACAAATATATCAAAAGATGTACTTGATAAGGAGCTACCAGAAAAACAATGAGCAAAGTTTCAAAACAGAAAAAAATACTTGTCATAAAACTGAGTGGTAGTGTCTTTAATTTTAATACCAGCTCAAAGTCTCTAAAGGAATATTCTCAGCTCTTACTTGACATACAAAACAAAGTGCAACCGGTAATTGTATCTGGTGGAGGAATAATTGCCAGACATTACGTTAACCTGGCAAGATCTTTGGGAGCTGATGAGAGCAGTCTTGATGAAATGGGAATTGAAATATCGAGGTTAAATGCCAAATTACTTTCTGCAGCTCTTGGTGGTTATGTCTATCCCGTAATACCTTCAAACCTTGAGGACATTAGTATTGCCTGTCAATCAGGTAAAATAATCGTAAGTGGAGGTCTTCATCCCGGTCAGAGTACTAATGCTACCGCAGCATTAATTTGCGAGAAAATAAAGGCTGATAGATTCTTGAATGCGACAGATGTTGATGGAATCTATGATTCAGATCCAAACAAGTATCCAAACGCAAAAATGTTCAAAGAAATTACCATTAAAAAATGCCTCGATCTACTGAATACAGAAAGTACTCAGGCTGGTAATTACGATCTCATGGACATTGTTGCGCTAAAGGTAATTGAAAGATCAAAGATACCTACATGGGTAATAAAATCAGATCCCAAGATTATTAGAAACCTTGTCTTGAAAAATAACAAGACTGGGACAAGGATTTCCGTCTAAAAGCTACCAATTTTCGGTCCAGTATTAGCATAGTATTGGCATAGGATGATACTAATTTAGATATCGCATTAGTATTCTATTATCTATACATTTGTTCATGTAACAGTCTTAATTTGGCCTTTAAATTCTTGAATACCGTCATCAACCATTTTCTTGTATGCTTCAATTGCTTTTTCTTTTGGTAACGGTCTTGATTGGGCCTTTGCATAACCATCACTATCGCATACAAAAAGCATCGCCTCCGATTCTCTCTCCATTTTTCCAACGAGCATTTCTTCGCCAACGGGGGCAAATCCATTGCCGTCTTGCTTTACAGTATATGTTAGCATGGCATATCCGGTATAATCAAAGAGTTTGAGTTGAGCCTTTTTGGATCTTTCATGGCCAATGAAAGATGCCTTGTGATATTGCATGTTTGCATATTGTTTTTTACCTTCTAAAAGGATTTACTTGCCATGAATACGTGAGAAGCATTAGGACTATATTTTTGATTTAATTTGAACGAATTATGTCTCCTTATTGATAAATAGGCACAGAATGAGGTGATCTTGGACGAATAATCAATATAATTATTATATCCAGATTGCTTATTTTCGAACATTGTAATGTCATCATCTGGGATGTCAGTAGCTGAGCATTTTGATGAACTTAGAATACGGATAATTCATATCGTAATATGCATTGCAATTATTACCATTTTTACAATGGGTTTTGGGATTCAATCAACCACTCTACCCATTGCACTTCCATCCTGGAATGGAGGTTCGCAACAGAATCTCAAAGTATACTATCCGATTCCAGATCCACTCAACAACGTGGCACTCCAGCTAACAAGTTTTATGAAAGATACATTGCTTCCAACAGGAGTAAAGCTTATTCAAATTGCCCCTGGCCAGGTGTTCTTTGCCCAGGTTCATATTTCTTTGCTAATTGGGCTAATATGCTCACTGCCAATTATTATCAAGGAAATATTTGGCTTTATTTCACCTGCATTTGATCCATCAAAAAACAAGGATGAATTTCAG
>JARBAW010000029.1 GCA_029237505.1 Nitrososphaerales archaeon | reverse complement strand
TCCTTTGGTTAATCTAACTACTTCCCCATTCATTATGTCAATTGCTGCTAATACCTTCATTCGTTTTTTTCACAAATATTAATAAAATTTTTCATGATTTGGGCTCCAACTTTTCCTGACTTTTCAGGATGGAATTGGGTCCCAAAAAGATTTGAACGTTCAATTACGACGGGCAATTTTGAACCATAGTCAGTTACTGCTGCAATGAGCTTCTCGTCCCGGGGTTCAATATGATAGGAATGAACAAAGTACACCCAGGAATCCTGTGGAATTCCTTTCAAAAGGTTACTTTCAGTGTTAACAATCCTTAAATTATTCCAACCTATGTGCGGTACTTTGACTTTCATTTTTGGAAGCATCAGCACATCACCATCCAATACTTTAAGGCCTTCTAAAACTCCTTCCTCGCTTTTATCAAATAGCATTTCAAGTCCAAGACAGATACCAAGTATCGGCATACCCTTGTCTACTGCAGCATTTAATAATGCTGAATCCTTTTGCATAGAGCTAATGGCAGCATCAAAGTTACCAACACCTGGTAACACTAGTCCATCATAATCTTTTAGTTCATTTAGTGACCTTATGATATCTACTTTTTGAGCTCCATTACTAAGGAGTGATTGATGCAAATTAAATATATTACCTGCCCCAAAATCAAAAATTGCTATTTTTGTCATCTACATCATGTCTTTGGTACTGGGCAGGCCCTTTCTTCTTTGATCAATTTCTGCAGCATTTCTAAAAGCAATAGCAAAGCTCTTGATGGCAGATTCTAATTTGTGATGATCGTCTTCTCCATATTCTACCAATATGTGAGTACAGGCTACTAGATTCTGAAGTAAGGACCTAAAAAAGTGTTCAATATCCTCTTTTGCTATACCTTCCACTTCGTTTCTCTCTAGTTTTAATTCAAATTTTGAGTATTGTCTCCTGACCAAATCAATTGCCGAATTACTCCTAGAGTCATCCATAGGTACTGCGGCATAACCAAATCGCATAATTCTGGCTCTATTTCCTAATGCCTTATCAAGAGCCTGACCCAAGCAGATAGCAATGTCTTCTATTAAATGATGCACAATCGAATCATGAGATTTGACATCAGCTTCTATATCCACCAGGCTGTATTTGCTAAATGTTGTTATAAGATGATCCAAGAATTTCAAGCCGCTCGATATTTTCGCTTTACCCTCGCCGTCTAGATTGACATCTAGTTTTATTGTTGTTTCAGATGTACTTCTGCTTAGAGATGCAGTCCTAGCCTTATCAGTATCTGACAATTAGTATCTAAAATTGAGTCTTAACTTTATTTAATATGTTCGGTAATTGATTTACGTTTTTTACAATTAAAGACGTTCCATTGCTCACAAACAGGCTCCTTATTTGATTTGATCTTGCATTAGAGGCGCATACTCCAACTAATTGAATGTCCAGATTGGATATTTTTCTTGCTCTCTGTACCATGAACAAATCCTCTGCGGAATCTCCAACATAAAAAGCATTGCTGACCCCAAAACTTTTTATTGATTTTATCAAGGCCGAGGGGTTTGGTTTGCCCATCTCTCTTTTTTCATCATCCAAGTAAAATGACCCTTTCATGTCAAAAAAATCGAACATTGATTTCATGGAATATTGTGCAGCTATTCTACTTCTTCCCGAAACAATCCCTATTTTTTTATCAAAAAAATTCGATATTTTCTTGAGTGTCGAGTTTCTAACTAAGAGTGAGTCATTTTCAATGAGTGGTTTGCCGAAATAAAATTTAGGATTTGTACCATGCTGTTTCTTAAACAACTGCGGCCCATAAAAGTACTCATCAAAGACCCTGGAAATTAAACTAGTTTTAACAGATCCCGGATATCTTAATAATTTCTTTATCGGTGTAAAGCGGGCATGAGAGTAATCACTTAGATAATTTTCCACCGAAATGATTCCCTTTGAAGTGGCATTTTCTATGATGTTGGCCATGAAAGAAAGTAAATCAGACTTTTTGGGAGGTCCGCATAATATGCTTTGAACAAATGCATAGCTTGTGTCGATATCGTTGTTAAACATCCCAGATTTGCGAATATTAAAAATCAATTCCTCATTTACCATGTTTCCAAGGTTTGCTTTGGATTTATCGATGTATTTTACAAGGAACTTGACTGTTTTTTTTATTGCTTTGTTGTACGATTCTGTGGTATCAACAAGAGTACCGTCTATATCAAAAATAATACATGCATTTTTATTCATTGTTATCTATTTTGTTTTGAATTAGTGAATGTCCTTAAGCGCTGACAATATCTTGTTATTCATTTTCTTTGTACCAACTGTTATTCTGACGCAATTTCCATAATTTTTGATGTTACCCAATCCCTTTACTATTATTTTTGAATTATCTAATGCTTTCATAATTCTACTATACTTTGTGTCGCATCTTATGAAAAGAAAGTTTGCATCTGAACTGTAAACATCAATACTTTTGATTTTTGATAGAGCATGGTAAAGTCTTTCTCTTTCATGTTTTATCAAGGAAATACTTTCCTGTATTTTTTTCGGTCTAGAAATTAATGACATTGCAATTGATAGTGAAATGCTATTTACTGCGTATGGTAACTGAATTCTATATCTAAATAATTCTGCAAGTTGCTCGTTTGCTATCATGTATCCTACTCTTACAGCTGCCAAGCCCAATGCCTTTGAGAATGTACGAAGAATTACCAAATTTGGATATTGCTTTACATATTTGGTTAATGAATATTTTGAAAATTCGACATATGCTTCATCAATAATTACCAAATTATTTTTCAAGGTATCTAAGATGTGTAGAATATCAGATTTGACAAATTGATTTCCAGTAGGATTGTTGGGAGAACACAAGTAGATAGCATGAGATTTTTTTGCATCAGCAATAAATTCATCTATATCAAGTGAGTTATCGATTGATGATAAACTTATTTCTGAAAATGCGATGCCATGCAATTGACATCTTGTTTTGAAATAAGAAAAAGTAGGATATATCGATGTCATTCTTCTTCCATTTCCAATTAGTGTCAAAAGCAAATCAATAATTTGATCAGAACCACTGCCCACTACTAATGACCTTTGATTTATTTTCAAGTGTTGAGACAGTCTCCTATAGAGTTGTTCGTAAAGACCTATGGGGTATTTTCTCAGATCAATTTTCCTTAAATTGTCTAAGGCAATCTTGGTAAGATATTCCTTATCTATTACCAGATTTTCATTTGCGTCCAATTTTGCATAGTTACTCTCCGGGGGTACAGTATACTTCTCTATCATGGATATTTTCTTCATTTCCTTCATTAACCAATCTGTCAATTTCTAAATCTTTCCTCGACAGCAAAATAATGATTTGGCAAACCTTCTGCGAAGGCAAGTTCCTTTATGTATTTTTGAACTGATTGGAGGCCCGTTCTTGTTACTTCAATATGATTAACTAGTTTTAAAAAATCAAGTACTGATAACGAAGACTTTGATTTGCCAAATTCTATGGTTGGTAACACGTGATTCGATCCAAGACAATAATCACTTGCTGATGATGGACTGTACTTGCCCAGCAACACAACACCAGCAGTATTTACCCTAGAAGCAATTCTACTGGGGTTTTCCGATATGATTTCAAGGTGTTCTGGCGCAAGTTCGTTTATAAATAATATGCCATCATCCTCATTCTTACAAAGTGCAATAAAGCCATTTTTTCTCAGGCTAGATGAGATTATTTCCGATCTGGATAGAGAACTTTTCAATGTGTTGTTAATTTCATTTTCTAGTTTCTTAACGAAAGATTCTGAAGTAGTAACGACACCACAAATTGTGTCTTGACTATGTTCTGCTTGAGATATCAGATCTCGGACTACATATCGGGGACTAGATCTTGAATCAGCATATATCAAAAGTTCAGTTGGACCTGCAATCATGTCAATACTAGTCTTGTTACTAACGAGAAATTTTGCAATATTAACGAATAATCCACCTGGTCCAACAATCTTGTCAACTTTCTTTATTGTTTTGGTTCCGTATGCAAGAGCTGCCACTGCCTGAGCCCCCCCTACGCTATAAACTTCATCAACGCCGCATATGTCGGCGGCCACTAGCGTGACAGGGTCAATACTACCGTCTTTCATTGGGGGACTTACTACGGATATTCTATTTACGCCTGCAATCATTGCTGGAACAGCGCACATCATCAGCGTGCTAGGATATCTTGCTCGTCCACCTGGGACATAACATCCTACACTTTCTATTGGTTTGAGAGCCCTCTTTATCGTTACTCCATTTTCAGACGACATAATTCCTGTCAATCGTTTCAAAAGTATTGTCTCATTTTTTTCAAGAAGTTTTTTACTCTTCTTCAGAGAATTCAACTGACTGGTTGTTACATTTCTATATGCTTTTTTTAGTGCGGCCTTCTCTACTCTTATGGAGTTGATTTTTACATTATCATATTTTTTAGTATATTTTAGAACCGCACTGTCCCCATACTTGATAACATCATTAATTATCTTCTCTACAATATCGTTTTTTAGAGGGATACGGTTTGAACGCCTAATGAGATTTGCTTCTTTGAGTGCATTCTTTATTATTATTTTTTTGATCACTTATTCATGACCTGTTTTAACTCCTCTAGCGGTAGTATCTGTTTTGGCTGCATCACACCAAGTCCTTGGGCTATCTCTCTTAACTTTGGAACTATTTTTATGTATTCGTCTTTGTCTATGACCGTGTTGACACCAAACCAACCTTCTTCACTTAATTTACTAATTGTGGGTCTCTTGAGTGCAGGCAAGCTATCTAACAATTTTTGCAGGTTCTCTTCTTTCACATTCACAAAAATGTGAAGTTTCTTTCTTGCTTCCACGACACCCTTGATAAGTGCCATTATGTCGGCGATTTTTTCTGCTTTTACTTTATCTTCTAATGAACTCTTGTTTGCAATTAACTGAGCACTTGAATGACCCAATGTTTCAACGAGCTTTAAGTTGTTTTGAACAAGAGTAGTTCCTGTTTCTGTAATATCGCATATAGCATCAACATCCTCTGGGGGTTTGGCTTCAGTAGCTCCAAAGGATAGGAAGATTTCAACCATTTTGTTTTCGCCTATTCTCATCCATGGAGTAATAATCATTGGACGTATATCACCATAATATTTTTGGTATGCTTTATTAGAACGTATGTGAGCAGAGGTTGTAGTCAGATACTCTGATGAAATTCTCAAAGTTCGTTTCTGTTTTGCGAAACCTTCTATCAATTCAGTCAAGTTATTGTATTCAAAATTTTCTGGAATTGCAACGACCTGATTAACTTGACCATATTCTAAATCCAATAGAATTTTGACATCTGCAGTTGCCTCGATTATCCAATCCTTACCAGTAATTCCTATATCATAAAATCCCTCTTGTACATATGTTGGGATCTCTTGTGGCCTTAGGATTTTTACTTCTATTTCTGGATCGCTTAGTTTAACCCTATATGTTCTACCCCGGCCCCTGACTGTTTGCCATGCCTCCTCAAGGATCTTAAATGTTGCGTCTTCGATACTGCCTTTTGGTATCGCAAATTTTACTGTTGCCATCTGATATCAAAAGGATCTTTTTAATGGGATATATTTCTATTGAATAAATTACTTGTAGAGTTTTTTTCTGAAAATTATTAATACGTTTATTATGAAAAATTGTTCAAAATTATTTATTAAAGCACTCCTAGTCTCAATGAATCATTCTTACTTATCCTTCAATTCGTGTAGAATTCGTCTAGCGTTATCCAAACTAATTTTTGACTCTTTGTACATTGCTTCTGAGACTAAATCCACTAATTTACCTGCAGCGCCAGCTGCAACTGCAATATTTTTTGCATGTAATTTCATATGACCCTTCTGGATACCTTCTGTAGACAATGCCCTAATTGCTGCCAAATTTTGAGCAAGTCCGGCAGATGCTATCACACATGCCAGTTCGCCTGCTGTTTTTACCCCCAATATTTTCAAGCCCATTTTTGCCACAGGATGGACCGTTGATATTCCTCCAACAATGCCAACTGATAAGGGAATTTCTATTTTACCCACAAGATCGCCACTTGACGACTTTGAAAAGGTCGTAAGTGATCGATATTTGCCGTCTCTTGACGCATATGCATGAACAGCTGCCTCAATTGCGCGAAAATCCTGACCCGTAGCAATTGAAACTGCATCAATCCCATTCATTATTCCTTTGTTATGTGTTACTGCCCGATGAGTATCAGAAAACGCTAAAGCAAAAGCAGAAAGTATCCTATCGACAATATCATCTCCTCCGAGTTCTTCCTTCCTGAAGGTGGCTTTACTGATGGCAATTCTCTCCGTGGCATAGTTAGAAAGTATTTTGAGAACTACCTTACCACCTGTCTTTATCTCGATTTTAGGACCCAATAATTCGCACATTGTGTTTATGGTGTTTGCTCCCATCGAATCCTTGCAATCAACATAAATTTCAGCCACTACCATTTTTGCTCCATCGATTTCATTATCAACTACTCTTGCTTTGAGATCGACTGCCTTTACATTTTTTGAAACTGAATTGGCCAGCTTGAGAAAGGGTTCCTTGTGCTTTGAAATGACCTGGATGGCTTTTTTAATATCTAAAAGGCTAGTTACCTGAATCTGACCCCTCATTATAGAGCTCTTAGCTGAGGCCTTAAATCCCCCTTTAGTTCTGGCCATTTTTGCTGCATTACTTGCGGCTGCAATAACAGAAGGTTCTTCGATGGCCATAGGTACAAGATACTCCTTGCCGTTAATCACAAAATTTGTTGCTATCCCAAGAGGCAGCGAAAAACTTCCAATCGCATTCTCTACCATCTTGTCAATCTTGTCAAAAGATAAAGGCTGAGTAACAACGCTGGAAATTTCATTTTTCGTAATACCGCATTTTGATGCTATTGATGATAGTCTTTCTTCAAGACTCATCTGGTAAAATTTCTTCTCTGTCATCGGTACGACTACTATGATCTGGTAAGCCTTAATATTTTGTCATCATCTTTTTGCGGCAATGCTCTACCATCGGTATTACTGGTAAGAACAAAGATTGATCCATCACTGGATTCGACAACATCTGCAATGCGACCATAACCAACAAGGATGGTACTTTGTCTCCCTGTTTCAAGGTTAATTTCTCTTAAATGGGATCCCTTTAGAGCAGCGACAATAAGATGGCCTTTATATCCCAATTTATCTGAAGCTGGAACAATAACTCCTGAAGGCTCAAGGGATGGATTGAAACACAGAAATGGAGCAGTATTTTCACCGTTACCATTGCATTCTTCGTTGGGCCATCCATAATTCTTTCCTGGTGTCACAAGATTTATTTCATCATTACCAGCTGCTCCTTGATCGGGAACATATAAGTTGTCATTTACGCTATTCCACGCCAGACCTTGTGCATTTCTAAAACCATATGCATACACACTTGAATTTGCAAAGGGGTTATCGTGTGGAATAGTTCCATCATCGTTAATACGAAGAATTTTTCCTGCCAGAGAGTCCAAGTCGTGCGATAGACCTGGGATTGAAGCATCACCAGTTGAGACGTATATCTTCCCATCTGGGCCGAATTTAAGGTGACCGCCATCCCGATATTCTCCTCCGGGAATACCGTCTATGATTGTCTTTGAGTCTATTATCTTGTTATTGTTTTCTTTAAGCATCAGAACGCGATTAAAGAGTCCAGTGTTGTTTGAATATGTGTAATACACATAGAAAAGGTGATTCTGTGTAAAATTTGGATGCAACGCAAGGCCGAGCAGTCCTGCGTCGCCAATATTTTCAACTCTAATGTCGCCAACTGGTTCTTGCAAAAGAGTACCATTTGCAACTACTCTAATACTTCCACTTTTTTCAGTAATGAAAAGTCTACCATCCTTTGAAACATCGATAGCCCTTGGAGCCTGCAACCCTTTAGCGATAATTTCTACTCCTTTTAAATCAGTTAAGTTGCCGGAATCTGATACTGGAGAAGGTAATGGCACTAGAGTTTCAGAGGGTGAATATTTCATGGTAATTATACTGACGATTATGACAATAACCGAAGGTATAACAAGTCGCAATAGCTGTCTTCTTTCCATATGCCTGCATTAAACTTGATTTTTTATAATTCTATTCAATTTGCATTCTACCAACCATTCCCATTCTAATTCCATAATTCATTCTATTAATCTGCCATTCATTGCATTCATTACAAACATTATTAATTCAGACTAAAAATGTTAAAGAGAATGACGCAGATGAGGAGATTTGAACTCCTGCTCGCCCGAAGGCGAATCGGCTTTCTTTCGACCTGGCTCAAGGCCGACGCATTATTGTGTTCTTAAAATAAAGAAGACCACTCTGCCACATCTGCTTGAATCTCTTGGACTATTTCTTATTTTTATATGTTTAAATGCATACGGCAGTCGAGACGTTTTAATTATAAATGGCATCAATATGTTGTATACCATTAGATTATTAGTAAAGTGAAATTTGATGATACCAATAAATAAACCACAAATAGGCGATGATGAAAGACAAGAAATTCTCAAGGTACTTGATGACGGGATTTTAACCTCAGCATCCTATTCCGGAGGCAAGAGAGTTCAGGAATTTGAAGGATTGTTGGCGGACTTTTTGCATGTCAAACATGCAGTTGCAGTAAATTCTGGTACTGCCGCATTACACGCTTCACTTCTTGCTGCAGGTATCAAAAAGGATGATGAAGTGTTGATCCCGTCATTTACTTTTGTAGCTACTGCAAATTCGGTAGCATGTACGGGTGCCAAGCCTGTCTTTGTAGATATTGAAAAAGATACCTACTGCATGAACCCTCAAGATCTACAGCGCAAGATTAGCGATAAGACAAGGGCTATAATACCAGTCCATTTATACGGACACCCTGCAAAGATGGATGAAATCCTGGAAATAGCAAACAAGAAATCCTTGATGGTAATTGAAGACGCCTGTCAATCGCTTGGATCTACTTTAGATGGAAAACAGACAGGTTCGATAGGTCAAATGGGATGTTTTAGCATGTATGCATCCAAAGTCCTTACATCAGGTGAGGGCGGAGCTATTACTACCGATAGCGATGAGTTTGCAGAAAAATTGCGAATGATTCGAAATCATGGCATGGTGGATGGTTATGATACCCGAATAGTCGGCTTTAATATGAGGCTCCCAGAAATTCCGGCCGCAATTGCAAAAACGCAAATGAAAAAGATTCAATCCATGTTGGACAAGAGAGCAACGAACGCAAAAAAACTAGGACAACTGCTTGGAGATAACATTAATGATAAGAATATTGTTCTACCGCATGAAAACCAGAGAGCAAAATACAACTGGTATCTTTATACCATGGCATTCACTGAATCTCGTGACAAAGTAAAAAAATTTCTAAATGATAACGGAATTGGCGCCACGGTGTATTACGATCCGCCAGTCCATCAAACTCCGTACTACTCAAAGTTTCTTACAGGAGAACTTGAGATAACCGAATGGGCGTCAAAAAGCGTCCTTTCGCTGCCCGTACATCCTTCTGTTACAGAAAGCGAATTGGAATTTGTAGCAAGTACGGTTGAAAAAGCCATAAAGCCATAGATAACAAAGTCAACTATAGGCCGCAATTCAGCCTTGAGACGGGTTTTGATACACATATGGTTTATATAATATTCAGACAAAGATCAAAACGATAAACATGCCTATAGATCCAGACTTTCCAAAAAATCATCAAGTTACTGGTAAGATACAACTCGCAGATGCCGAACATTTCCATTACATATGGGGTCCAGGAAAAGCTGCTGAAGCTGCAGAAAACGAAGAAGTAAAGGCAGCTTATGCTGCAAGGAATGAACAAATCGTGCCTCTTGGAGTAAGTGGCACTATGGTGGCAGTCGATTGGGATTCATGTGTGGCCGACGGTGCATGTATTGAAGCATGTCCAGTCCAAGTATTTCAGTGGTATAGAACAGAACATGATATTCCTGCTACAGAGGCAAAGAATCAAACATGGAATGGTACGGGTAGTACTGTCAAAGAAGAACGCAAAGATTATACTGACAAAGCAGATCCAATTCGTGAGCATGATTGTATTTGGTGCATGGCCTGTGTATCGGTTTGTCCTCCACAAGCTGTAAAAGTAGATCAAGCTGCACTTGAGTTTCATGAAAAGGCTTCAGGTACTTTTAATGAAGCTTTGTCAAAGGGTAGTGCTCCTCCACCGCACGCACATTAGCTATACTTTCCTCATTTTTTCCAAATCTATATTTTTATTTCGTGTTACTTTTTAATATCCGATTCAACAAGCTCTTCTGACTACGAAAGTTGATTATTTCAGATTCCTATATGGGAATTTTTCTTCCACGAGATTTTCCCAGTAGAGTTCTAAATTTCATAAATGGAAAAAGCAATCTCCCCTTAACTCAAAAGGATGAGATTATTGCTACATTTTACATATTTGGTAAAGATCATAAGGTTAACGGAGAATTAGAAATAACCAATGCCAAAGATATTGCAAGAAAAACAATGGAGCAACTGGCAAGACAAGTTAAGGTGCTTGCAAGTAATCCCATAAGCATGAATCAGGAATTATTGAGGGAGAATTTTAACAAGAGATCGATGCAAATCTTGATAGATTCTAATACCAAAAATGACAATTCGAAAATAAGTTCTGACATAACAAGGAGGATATCAAGGGACCCTACAATTCTATCAGATTGTTACGCATGGCACATTGCCTACTATAAACAAGATTATTTTTTCAAGCTATTCAATCCTCTTAGAGGTACTGATCTTCCTCCAGGCCTGATAGACCAATTAGAAGGTCGCATGGTTATGTTGGGATTTAACGTCAAAAATTCTGCAAAAATGTCCTATGAGGATCCGATAATACCATTCCTTGAATGGATGAAGGAATGGACCAAGTAATTTAGGACTCAATTCATCACTCTGTCATCCTGCTCATGGCAACAAAATGGTACAGTCATGATAAAGAACATTAAAGCCCTCTTCATAACATCTAGTATGGTCAACGTGGATAAATCATATGAAACCCTCCTGTCTAGAATTCAGGGAGATTTGGTTAACGCTTCAAAGAAAGATTCAGCAAGACTTGAGATTCCCAAACCTCAAATCATATGGGTAGGACAGAGAACAATTTTCAGAAATTTCATGGAGTTTCCCAAGGCATTAAGAAGAGAGCCGGAAAAATTGTTACTTTATTTGAATAAGGAACTTGCTTCCGCAGGGTACATTGCCGGAGAAAGGGTCATTTTTCTAGGTCGGAAGGAACCATCATCTTTTGGAGCTTTAATGGAAAGGTACGTTCAAGATTATGTCATTTGTCCTGTATGTCAAAGTCCTGATACAAGAACAGAGAAAGCAAAAAAACTAGGGTTCCTAGTATGTGAGGCATGTGGTGCTAGGTCATCTATCAAGGGAAATTACGCTTAGAATCAATCTTTCCAGCAGTAATATGACCACTATTTTGGATTGACTGTGCAAAAACTCTTGATATAATTGAGCAAACCCTGCAATCTTGTTTTTTCTCTAAATATCATATTGATTGTAGCAGTACTGTCTTATCCAGAATCCTTTTCTGTATTCGAAGACCTGTCATCAGAAAATCAGAATACCCTGCAGATATGTTGTACTTGGGGTAAAAGCCTTGATGATGGCGTGTTAACATTTCACACCAATGACAGTCAGCACTTGGTCACCGATAATGTAGTAATAAAGTCATTTGAGCAATGGAGCTCGAAATTGGAAAAAGTAAGTTTTTTGGAGACTCAAAATGCATCGAGCGCGGATGTTTTGATCTCCTTCAACGACAAAGGCAAGCAAACTGTTGGTCAAACCACTAATGTTCTGAACGACAAAGGTTTCATAAAAAGGGTAAACATAAGAATTTCTGTAAATTCTAGTGAAGTGAAGTTATCTGAAGATACCATAAAGCTTGTGTTAACTCATGAAATAGGACATGCTCTTGGACTAGGACATTCGAACTTTCATGATTTAATGAACCCAATAGTCAATTATCAAAACAGAGTCATTACCAATTGTGAGATTGATGCGATACTACTTGCCAACAATTGGAAATTAGTAGAAAATCTACAACAGCCAAGAAAACCAGAACTACCAATAGAAAAAACGGTGGATTGCCGGTCAGAACAAATGTAAGAAACGGATCGTTGTACCAAGATACTCAACAATTATTCAACAATCATTCTGTCTATTTGAGTGTAAGTGCGCATATTATAGTTTGAATAATTGTACACAATTAGGATAACAAAGATTATTTGGTAGGCTATGGATAATAGCATAATATTTGCTTAATAAGTTCAGGGAAAAAATTGCCCCTATCACAACTCTAATAGGAAATAATTTCGGTTCACTTGGTCTATCTCCTACCTTTTGGAGTATCATAGGATTTGCGTTTGCTATTCTATCCAGCGTTTTCTTTGGACTTTCGAATTTTTTGAACCAACAAGGTTGGGAGTTTCCTTGGCAAGTAATTGCAAGTATCATGCTGTTGATTTCAGGCTTTTTTGATATTGTGGATGGAAGTGTGGCTCGTGTAATGAAGAAAACTACAACCAAAGGAGCATTTCTGGATTCAAACTTTGATAAAGTTTCAGAAGCCTTAATTTTCATAGGAATAGCAATAGGTGGATTATCAGATCCAATTTTAGCAATGATTGCTTTATCAACTTCTATATTGGTGAGTTATCTCCGAGCTAGAGCAGAATCCCTTGCCATAGAACTCAAAGGTATAGGTATCGGGGAAAGAGCCGAAAGATTACTGATCTTGGCAATTTGCGGATTTATTCCAATCTCTGGATCGATTCAGTGGGGAGTTTTAATAATTATCCTAATCTCTGCCTTCTCCTTTATCCAGAGATTTATCTATGTTCTAAAAAGAATATAACCCAAAAGATTGATCTTATCCGAGTCTTCCTGTTCTTCTACGTTCCATTTCTGATCTTACTTTAACTATTCCTCTATGTACTGCACAGGAAACACAATAGAATTTGACATCAGTGACCGGTGCAATATATGCTCCCTGAGCTCTCAATTCTTTTGCCAAAGTGGGTTCTACTAACGTAATTCTGCCAGTAACTTTTTTTGCCTTGTCTCTTGGCACCATAGCACCGCACTGGCTACAATGTACTGTCCCAGAGCTTCCTTTTCCGCCCTTTGCTCGTCCTCTGCTTGTCCTTTTCTTTGGCACAACTGAACTACTATCTCTTCTTCTATTAAATCTTCTGATATCCCTGATCCCATAGTATCAACATTTATCAAAGCAATAAAATCTAATGATGGTATTTAGCGATGAATGCAGCTATACTTTCAAACATCGTCCTAGATGAAATAGTGTCAAGAGATCTAAAATCAAGTCGGAGTTTAGGCGGACCTGCTGCGTATTGTGGTGTAACGGCAAGAAAATTTGGATTTGATACAACGCTCTTTACTCATTATGGAAATGATCTTGATAGTCAATATATTGAATATTTACAGAACCAGGGAGTTTCGTTTAGTAGTCTTCAGCCTTCAAATCGCCCAACGACTCGATTTGTCTTGAAAAACTTTGAAACCGATCGTGAACTGACTTTACAATCAAAATGTATCCCAATAGACATTGAAGAAATCAAAAACGTAAAGGCAAATTGTTGGATAATTAGTCCTGTTTTTGATGAAGTATCAATTGATATCATGCAATATTTAGTTTCATCCCCCAAGGATAAACAATTTGTCATGTTGGATCCTCAGGGTTACACAAGAATTATTGATTCGGAAGGAAGGGTATCTATAAGAAAAAAAATGGATATTCCAATCCATAAAGTAAATGCAATAAAGCTGGATAGCCAGGAAATTTCCTGCTTTACAAATGGTCTAGAAGGAATGGAGGGCATGAAAAAAATTCGCTCCTTTTATGAAATCGATTATGTATTATACACACAAGATCAAGTCATCCATCTTCTTGAAGAACGAAAACATTACTGGATAAAAGTACCAAGACATGAAACTCCTGATTCAACAGGATTGGGAGATATAATAGCATCCTCTTTTGCATGCACTATGGTAAGAGAGAAAGATTCTGTTTGGGCATTTTGCTTTGCTGCAGGGGCATTAACTGCGGCACTACAGACAAAAGAGATTGGAATTAAAAAGATACCATCGAGATCGGCCATTGAACAGAACGCCACATACTACTATAATACAATGAATTTTGAAATTATTGAATAATAAATCAGGTTTAAATTTGAGTATTTGTTGACTTTTAATAACTACAATGAAAGTGGCTATCTCGAGTTTAAGCTCCAGAGACGATAATCTTATACTCAAAATCAAGAAAATTTTAGACGACGAAGATATTGATTCGGATATAATAAAAAGATCCGACAAAATGATGACTTCAAATATAGATATGGTGATTACTGCAGGTGGAGATCGTGCGATTCTTGATTATTCACATTATGTTAAGGAGTTCTCAGTACCAGTCCTAGGAGTATACGAATCAGATTCGACTGGATTTTTGGGGCAGATTGATGTAAGTGATTTAAAAAAATCCATAACCAGAATAAAAAAAGGCGATTATGAAATTGATAACGTATGTCGACTTTCTGTTAATGTAGATGGTAAAGAAGTTGAACCTGTATTAAACGATATTTCCCTGTTTCCTAGAAAAAGTGCTACCCTTATGGAATATATATTAAAGATTAATGGGAACGATCTCTGGCATGATAACAGTGATGGCGTAATAATTTCCACACCGATTGGATCGACAGCTTATTGTATGTCTGCCGGAGGACCGATGGTTTTACAAAAATCTCCTGTCTTTGTGATTGTGCCTGTAAATTCCATGGACAATACTCGTAGACCTCTTATAGTTCCTAATACTGATAGATTAGAAATTGAAGACATACTCTGTAGATATCTCTGCGAAGTGATACTAGATGGAGGAAAGAGGGTACCTGTTAGAAAAAACATCGTATGTGAAAAACACGAATTTCCAGCAAAATTTGTGAAATTAATCAAGGATTCTCCTATGGACATTATCGCTAAGAAGGTAAAATTGGCGGAAGACTTACTTGACATGCCACCCAGTGCCAAATTAATACTAAAGACACTTGAATATGAAGGTGAGTTGAGTCAAAAGGATCTTAGCAAGAGAACGATGCTCCCAGAGAGGACAATAAGATTATCCTTAAGTCACCTCATCCAACGCGGATATGTCAGGAAAAAGACATCATTGCGTGACGCCAGACAAAAAACTTATGCGTTAAATCTAAAGCTCTGATTCAGAAACGACTTAGATACAAGAGGCAATGAATGCTTCAAACGCTTCTTCGGGTTTGCCTGGTATACTGCTAAATTCCGAATGATACTGTACTGCGAAAAAGAACTTGTTTGATGGAAACTCTAGAATTTCTATTCTTCTCCCTTTGTCGGAATGGCCTGACAAGACCATCCCGTTGTCTTCAATGACCTGTCTGTAATCTTGATTAAATTCATACCTGTGTCTATGTCTTCGCCCAATCTTCTTGTAACGATATATGGAACTAGCTAATGTCTTGGGAATGATAGTTATATCGTGATTTCCCAATCTCATGGTACCTCCGAGGTCAACTGTATGCTGCTGTTCGGGCATGAATTTTACCAGAGAGTTATTATTATTAGGATAAAATTCCTGAGAACTGGCATCGACCAGACCGCATTTATTTCTTGCAAATTCTATTAACGAAAGTTGAAATCCAAAACAGATTCCTAAAAATGGTATATCCTTTTGTCTAGCATGGTTAATCGAGTTTATTATTCCCTCGCTACCCCTAGCGCCAAATCCTCCGGGTACAAGGATTCCATCAAATTTGTTCAAAAATTTCACTTCATCTTTATTTCCATTCTCAAATCTTTCAGAATCAATCCACTCAACACCTAATTTCTTACCCAACTTTGCTGATGAATGCAACAACGCTTGATATACACTCACATAGCTATCGGGTAAATTCACATATTTACCAACAATACCTATATTCACATTCCCTGAAAAGTTAGAAAAAGAATTTGTTATTTTTTTCCATTCAGTCCATCTAATGTTACGGTTTTTCAGATCAAGCTTGTCAGAGATTACATCAATAATTCCTTGATCTTTTAATATTTCAGGAACTTCGTAAATTGACGAGCAATCATGACTTGAAATAACGCATTGCTCTCTGACGCTAGCAAACATGGAAATCTTGTGCCTTGCATCTTTATTCAGCGGTTTTTGGCATCTGACTGCAAGTATATGTGGATGTATTCCAATTCTCCTGAGTTCCTGAACGCTATGCTGTGTGGGCTTTGTCTTTTGTTCTCCAACTACATCCAAAATAGGAGCAAGAGTTACGTGGATGAATAAAGTTTCAGACTCGCCTTCTTCTAATTCCATTTGTCTGAATGATTCTAAGAATGGTAGACTTTCTATGTCACCAACTGTTCCACCACATTCAACAACTAGAACATCATAACCTTTAGCTAGCTTCTTTAAACTATTCTTTATAACATCAGTAACATGAGGTATTATTTGGACGCACTGACCCAGGTACTTGCCTTCTCTTTCAGCCCTTATTACATCCGAATAGATCCTTCCAGTAGTAATATTGTGCCATTTTGTCATTGGCGTGTTAAGAAATCTTTCGTAGTTTCCCATATCCATGTCACACTCACCACCGTCGTCCGTAACAAATACTTCGCCATGTGCAGTAGGATTCATCGTCCCTGCGTCATAATTCACATACGGATCGATCTTTGTACATGTCACTCTTAAGCCGGTTAACTGTAATAACTTTGCAACAGAAGAAGCAACTATTCCCTTTCCAAGACCTGACATTACTCCTCCAGTGATAAAGATGAACTTGGGAAATCTGCTGCCGGGTTTACTGTGTCTATACCGCACATTAGAGTTTATTTTATCACCTTTTTAATCGTTTTCAGATTATCTTTCTTAATTTGAAAGCAGGTAAGACCAGAAGGAAAGGATAATTTCTGCATAATTCTGATAAACGATAAACGTACTACTCTTTAATTTCAGGCTTGTCCGATGTAGCCTACATTAGCAAAAAAACCAAGGATGGCGTTCACATATTCATTATCTTTATTAAGAAGATACATTGTATTTGCCATTTTTTTTTCTTTGATCCAATCAATGCTGCGTAAATCCTTAAGATTTCTTTTGATATCCTCTCTCTTTAATCCAGTTCTTTTATGGAGAACATAAATGGTTACCATTTTATTTTCTTCAGCCAGAGCTTTTATTATCTTAATTTTCCCTATCGTTCCGATTCCATTTTCTATAATGGTTTTGCTGTCATAATCCATTATTTTCTATTTATCTGCTGTTCTAATAAAGGTTCTAATTCTACTAATGATGTTATATTCATTCCTATTTCTTTTAGTGATTTCATTTCAATTATTTTTCTATCAAGAAGATCGTTCATACAATCCTCAAATTCAAATTTCTTTATCTTATGTTCTTCTGCTAATTCAAGTGCGTAGGCTCGAATTTCTTTTAGCTCGACATATTGTTTTTTTCTCTTGCTTTGAACTTTTAGTATAGCCATTAACGTAAGCAAGTAACTCTTTGGAAGTTCTTTCAAATCTTCCATTGTAATGGATGGTCTGTTATGACCGTGGACTTTACGTATTTGTTCTAATGTTATTGTATCACTCCCGTTTGCCTCTGCCATATTCCCTGCATAGAGCAATAGATCAAGAGCATACCTAACATCTCCGCCAACTTGAGATGATGTTGTAATAAGTGATACTTCATCAATTATGTCCGTTCCGACAACTTTTGGATTAAATGATTCCGAAGATCTGGTAACTAGAATATCACTTATTTGCTCTTCAGAATAAGGCAAGAACTCTATCGGTATTCTTCCCAGAGTACTTAATTCTGAACTATCAATCTTGTCATGAAAATCTGTACTCCTTGCTATGAATATTACGCCGATAACGTTGCAGTGTCTTGACAGATCAAATTCATTGAGGCGAGTAAAATCGTAGATAATACCACTGTCTTTGTTTGAACGTAACAGGAATTCTATTTCATCCAAAATAATCAAAGTGTACAATTTATTTTCATACAAGTACGAAAGAAGATATCGCAACATCTCTTCCGCACTAAGTCCCTGTGAGGGCAATTCAGGAGCAATCTTTTCTAATAGAAATCGATAAACTGCATATTTATTGCCTCCCTGAAGTTTCAGGTTTATGTAGGCAACCTTCAGTGTTAGTCCAGCCTTGGTAAATTCACCTTCTAGCATGCTTGAAAATTTCATTATCGTGGATGTCTTTCCTATTCCTGACCTTCCTACTATTTGTGGGGTAGAAAACAAGAATTGCTCTGGTTTGATGTATGAGTCTTTAAACATCGTCATTAACAATGACATTTCTCTTTCTCTGTGGTGAAGCTCATCAGGTATGTACCTCGCTGATAGCTTTGACCTATCAAGGAATATCTTACTTTCTGACAATTCTCAAGTAGATTGATAGCAACATCATAATATATTTATTAATTAACCTTAGTCAACTCTTCAACTCTTTTAAGGTATGTTAAGCCTTACACGGTATGCCACGAATATCATATTTGGATTTCTCAGCCGACGACCCAGATCGTGCAGTAAACTTTTACAGTAATGTCTTTGGTTGGCAGATCAACAAATGGGATGGTCCTAAGGAGTATTGGGAGATCAAAACGGGCGAATCAAATGAACCTGGTATAGATGGAGGGTTATCTAAGCGTGAAAAAATAGGTGAATGGACTACACCTTTCATAAATATACCATCTATAGATCAGTATATTGGCAAGATAGAATCAAACGGCGGAAAAATTATTGAACCCAAAACAGCGATACCTAGTATTGGTTACACGCTACTCTTCAAGGACACTGAAAGTAATACAATTGGATTGTTCGAGGAGAATAAGGAAGCCAAATAGAAAACTGAAAACAATGCATAGGGATTTATAGACTTGACCCTCCTTACAAGTCACGAAATTTATTAAACAAGTTTCCAAGCCATCCATATCAATTCTATAATATCAATTCCCAAATGATGTTGATTTGAATTAATTAGACCAAAAATTTTCAAAGAGATTATTGGTATAACGGAGGAATGTCATAGAATTGGATCTAATTTGGATAAATCTTTTTAAAAGAATTATGAGTTCTTTAATTGAAAATAATATGAAAAAAACTTCAATTACAAATAGAGTATTGATTACCTCCATTGTAGTGTCTTCAGTTATGCTGGTGACTACTGCATGGCAATTTTCCTTTGCTACATCTTTTGATGTCAAGGGATTTATGAATATGACGGAGGAACAAAGAGCTTTAGTAGGCCAAAACATGACTGGAGAAGAAAGGCAGTTGGTAATGAATGATCTTTCAAAACAAAATTCTACGATTGATGAAAATATGGCTGAAACAATGGCCCCAAAAGATGCCATGCCTTTGACTGGTAATTTTAAGGATGCAGGTGACGGATTTCACATGGTTGCAGGAGTTGCCAAGGTCATAAATCTTGAAGATGGAAGAACTTTCCTTAGATTGGAAAGCCTAAAGGCTACCAATGGACCTGATCTGTATGTATATCTGGCTACCGGTGCTGACACATCAGATATTGTCAACCTAGGAAGATTAAAGGGGAATATTGGAAATCAAAATTATGAAATCCCTACTGGAACGGATTTGGCGAAATACAACACTGTGCTTATATGGTGTAAGGCCTTTTCAACTCTATTTGGCAGCGCAAAACTATCAAGTTAATAAAAGGAGCATGGCAATAGGCATATGAGTAAGAAAAAAATTATTATTGTGATCATAATTGTCGTCGTTGTGATATCAATTGGTGTGTATACGGTTCTGCCTCTTTTCACTAACACGGTGGTAGATGAGCCATTGCCTACAGCAGCTGAGATGAGTCTAAGTGCTTTTTACCTTACTACTTTTATTCCAACAATACAATTGGACT
>JARBAW010000028.1 GCA_029237505.1 Nitrososphaerales archaeon | reverse complement strand
CCGGCTCTGTGGTAGATTATTATCGAGATAGATATTGTTGTTCCGTCTATTGTTGTACTTCTTTTGACTATTCACAGAATCAGACAATTAAACCTCTAGATGTACAATATATAGATATTGCTTTAATGTTTTTTCTTTAATACATGACACTAGTCCTTTTTAAGGTAATGAATTGAAATTAAATAAGAACTTTACTGCGTCTTAGAATTACTTAATTCTATTAGAAAATGCTGATGTTATTCGAAAAAAGGAAACAATTTTGAAGTTTAATCTTTTCCAAGTTCAACTTGTGTTTGACCATGTATTTTTGTAATTCTAATTCCATTGTACAATCTTGCTACATCTATTAATTGCCAGATCCAAAATCCTCCACCTACTATTGGTCCGACTATCCAATCGATAGGAAATGGCAGAAACCAGATTACAGCAAGCCAAATTGCAATGCGTGCTACTAAGATTATTATTCCCCTTTTCTTATATCCAAGGTAAATATGTCCTAACCCTGCAAATATGACAGCTAGGATTATTGTTATAGCTAGGCTTTTTGCCAATATTACAGTATTAACTAAATAGATAAAAGAACTTTTGCAAATTAAATTGTAGCTTAATAATCAAGTAAATAATATAATGGATTTTCCTAGAAGTGACCTTTCATAAATTCAATAGAATAGAGGAACATTTCAATATCGAAAAGACAACTGATGGGAGGAGTAGGGTTGATTGCAATAATGACAACCTTTGCCCACCAGTTTCTTTTGCTCTATGATTATCCACAAAGTGGATTATAAAACTCTTATATCACCATAATGGGGGGGGAGAGGTATAGATTCTAGCCTAGTTTTGATAAAGAGTAACAGTTGAGAAAGACACAATCATCTCCTTGGTCTTTCTTGCAACTTCACATCAATTAAGAAAGTAATCATGGAAATTACTATTTAACTCTCATATTCCCATACAGTACTACGATCATCTACAAGAATAACAAATTAAAATAAATACCATGAGATAGATATGAGTTACCAGATTGTATATTGATACTAATCGTTGATTTAGTATACAATATGCTAGAATATCATAAAATGAATTCGCATCAACAAAAGTTTAGAAGATAAAAGGAACGAGTTTATGTAAGAATCTTACTAACGATTGGAACCCCTCTATTTCCACTCTATTGAATATTTAGTGTTTGCTTAAATGATCTACTGAATCAATCAAACATGGTTGTTGCTCTTCATGAGGCTTTCTCCTATCGGATCTGGAAACTGACTACGAGTCTTAAAGTCTGCCTATAATAAGCGATATCTCTCTCATTATGAGAAACAAAATTGACACTCTTGTTAGAACGCAGTGATATCGTAACATCCTGATCTGAATTTGGGAATACTGGGGCACAAAAATTCTCATTTGCAAACTCAAGTTTCTAATTAGATACCTATTTGATTTGTAAATCACATAATTGACATGAGAATAGGACGTGACTAGAGTTTGGCTTAAATATCGTAATGTACTTAGATTGGCTATGAGTAGCGTATTATCAATTATTTCGATATTGGCACTCATTGCATTATCCACAATAAATTTGAATATGATGACGGTACATGCTGAAGATCTTCCATATTGCGCAAGCGGTGAGGGAAAGAATGGTGTTAGTGTTAAGATTTGCAGTGTCGATAAGGACAAATGCCAAGAAAATGCAAAAGAACACGAAATTTCTGCCTCTTGCAAGGCGACCGATTAGTAACTTTCAGATTTTAGCTAAATTATTTTGTTTAGTGAGTCAATTTTAGTTTACCTCATCAATTGAACTGTTTGTCGGTAAATCGCCACTGCAATCTTCATTGACGCATGTATTTCTATGTTGATATTCGCCGTAATCTGCAACTATCTCGCATTTGTCATTGACACACATTTGAAAGGTAGTATCAGCATGCGCACTTGATAAGATAAACGCACCTACTAAAATTAAAGTGAGCGTTAATGGATTTTTTCCATAAACAGTGAAAGATCTCATATAGTCTTAACTTGGGATAGATATATTTGAGATTTGACAAAATACACGGGAAGATAAGCAACGAAACGTGTATTATACAATTCTTTAATTAGAAGATAACCTGTAGTTATGGAAACAAGACTTGAAAAAGGGCTAAGTTTATGATGAAACAAAAACAGATACTTGGAATTTTGGGAGCCTGCTTTGCTGTGGGTGGTGGCATTACTTGGTTTTTCCACCATTACCTTTTCTCCTCAATCCTTTGGGCGATAGCAATAATCATAGTTTGGAAATTGAATAAGATGAAAAAAGGTTCAAAGAAAAGATAGCCATCAGCAATAATTGTGAATATTTTGTCTCGTATTGAAAATTCGTCATCTCGATAAACATTGTTTTAGATAGTTCTTTCAAGTGATTTTTAGTATTGATTTTTCTAAATAATATTTTCTAATTTCTTAAAAGAAAACAAAATCATATCATACTAGATAGACCAATGCAAATAGAAATTGACGAGTGTGTTTATTGGATATTACATACAGTTGTGTCAAGTGATTTGCTAAAATACAATCATGTTACTGTGAGAGAAGAAAATCTGGAGTTTATAGTAGTCGAAGCCAAGAACTATTGCATTGACTTGTCGGGATTGACGAAAATAGAAAAAATCACTGGTATGAAGTTATTACAGATGAAATCCTACAACGGGATCTCACATCTTTGGTTCGGAAGAAAAATGAAGTTAGTTTCTCAGTCGCATCTTACTAGGTAGTTTCAGCATTCCAGAATTGGTTAATTAGTGTATTGTTGCGAAATTAATTTCATTGAAAAAATTTAAAACTAAATCTACTCCTTAATGATCCAGTTTCTTTCTATTCGGTCTTATTGTTCTTGAGTCCGAAATAGCAAGAATGGCACTGAGATTTTGCATGTATGACTCCTAGATTTCCACACGTAATGCATTTCTTATCATAATCAATCGTAGAATCAGAAGACTTTATCTTCTGCATACATTTGCCGCATACAGGGGCTTCAAGTGCATAGCTTGAAAGAAAACCCTTTCCACATTGGTTACACCTAAGGCTGTACATCTTTCCCTTAGGTCTCCACCTCCTAAATACGTCTGTAAGTCCCATATTCAATATGATGTCAAAAGACCATATTAACGTACATTTACTCATGCATAAAGATGCTTTAATAAGTAAAATTAGT
>JARBAW010000189.1 GCA_029237505.1 Nitrososphaerales archaeon | reverse complement strand
TCTTCTAATCCAAGTAGGTTTATCGCTTTAGTAGTAACAACCGGTATCTGTGGGTATAGCATAAAGTGTTGTCTTACATAAGTACTGGCATTCATCAATGGAGTAGAAAATCCAAGGCTCTGTTTTGCCATTGCACTCTCATACGTATTTCTTGGAGATTGATTATGCTCTGGATATGGAATAATAGAAGCGCCGACGCCTAATATTGAAGGCGGGTAAATTTCAAGATGAGTGTGACTTTGATCAAGACTTGCATAGTTCATGGCCACATAGCAGTTTTCTTCTTCATTTGCATCAATTAATTCGATCATGCCCATCCATAGAAGATCCGACCATGATTTCATGTTACGCTTTATCAAGTCAAGCACATCCAGCGTAATTGCTGGTTTGCCTTCCTTTACTATTGCAAGAGGTCTAAGAATTCTTCCAGAATTACAACTTACATAAAGTCGCTTTGTTGCATTTTCATTTTCATTTGAATAAAAGTAAATTCCAACATGTGCGTGTATTTTCCCTGATCTTCTCAAACTTCTTAGTGTGTCAGTCAGATGCTGTCCGTTATCATAGTAACCAATTAGACGTCCATCAACAAATATTCTGGTTCCGTGTTTACGTAAACTGTCAGATGCCTCTTCAACAGGATGCGCTCCTAATTCATATAATTTTTCAATTATCTCTGAAACAGAGACACTTACCGAAATAACGGAAGATAATGCAATATTTTTTACCAGACCACAGTTTGATCCTTCAGGAGTCTCTGCAGGGCATATCCTACCAAAGTGAGTTGAATGAAGATCTCTTGCTTCAAAGTTAGGTTGACTTCTGCTTAGAGGAGATTGAATTCGACGAAGATGGCTGATGGTTGAAATGTAATTTGTTCTGTCCAATAACTGGGTAACACCAACCCTTCCTCTTCCCCAGTTTCCTGTTGCTATAGCATTGTTTAATTTGTCGGAAATTATTCCTGGTCTTACCGCAGCTGCAACAGCATTTATTCCTCTTTTTTGACCGGATCGCTCCAGTTGATATTTCATATCCCGTACAAGATTCCTAAATGCAGTTCTAAAGAGGTCAGCCAACATTTGACCTGCGAATTTTATGACTTTATTACCATAATGATCCTTATCATCTGATGCAACCAAACTAAGTCTGAGTTCGACCAACTTGCAAGTTGCTTCTCCCAAAAATAGTGCCTTTTCATTTCTGTTTTCAGGATTCTTTCCAAGGTGAGGAAGCAAACCCCAATCAAGTAATGTTTCGGCCCGTTTTATCTGAAACTCTTCTAGCATTCCGGGGGCGATTCTCTTGCTTATGTAAACAATTGCATCTCTACTTGTTATGATTTCTCCAGCTTTTTCAAATGACGGTTCTAATTCATCCTGAATCATCGAATTTAAAGACACTCCATCTGCAATGTCTTTATCAGATTCAAGACCTAATGCCCTAATTAATGTAATAAGTGGAATATCCACAGGTGAGCCAGGAATTTTTGCAACGATGGATCCATCTGGCCTCATTATTAGTTCCAGTTTGGCACGATATCCTACAATTGAAGAGTAAACTTTCGCCTTGTATACCAAGCTACCAGTAGTCTCTTCGGTATCAACAATTATTTTGTTGTATGATAGGTCTTCTAGACCAATTATCACTCTTTCTGAGCCATTAATAACAAAATAGCCGCCGGGATCTTTTGGATCTTCTCCCAGTTCAATCAGTTTAGTGTCAGGTAGATTGTGCAAAATACAAGCGTTTGACTTTACCATAACAGGGATATCTCCTATATGGATAAATCTCGATTCTAGTATTTTTTCATCTTCAACAATACTGCATTCAAGCATTATAGGTGATCCATACGTTAGATTTCGAAGCCTGGCTTCAACGGGAGCCACATGAGTTACTGAACCGTCAAGTTCCATGATTCTAGGCTGTTGTAGTTTAATTTTACCCAGCCTAATTCTATATGGGTATTCTGCAGTTTCGATTTCTATTTCGCCAACTTCATCAATGATACTTTGCAATCCTCGCTCAATAAATTCCCCATAGGAATTGAGGTGTTGTCTTGCTACTCCTTCCTTTTGTAAAATGTTGTGGATAATTGCCCACATATCAAGTGTATTTTGTTGTGACATGGTTAGTCCTCCACTACATACCTATAATAGACACTTTCGCCTGCAGTAAATGACGTTCTTGTTATTTTAATAATATCGCCAGGTCTCACATCTAGATCTTCTAATCCCTTGTCGTTAATTAATATGTATGGGAGCTGACTTGGCTTTGTATTGTATTTCTTTAAAACTTCTTCAGCCTCTTTTTTGGTGAGTATTTCGTGTTTAGGTTGATATACATGGTTCGTAATTTTAATATCTTTTTTATCAGAAGACAAAATTCGAGAATCTTAATTCCAAATCTAATATCCGTAATAAATACATTCTCAGATATAATCGGCTTTTAAATCAGTTTGGGTGACATTTTGACCCTAGTTTTGAGAAATTAGGCAAGGGTAGGCAAGAACAGAGATAAAATGTTCTTAAAGTCTTGATTAAGTCCAACCTAATTTGACAAGCTTTATTCTGTCTTTCCACATAATTTTCCTAATGCTAGTCTCTAGTTTATTTTCTAATAACCATAATTCTTGGACAGATTTGAGAGTGGAACAACTTGAGTAGATTAAAGATGTTGGAAAACAGTCTAGCAAGTTAAGTTCGACAAGTTCTTGATCAGACTATATATCTAATCAAAATTTCCAAGGAGTATTATTCTTCCATGAAATTCAGGGCATCTGAAGTCTTGTTTTCCACATCAATACTTTCAATCTGCGTTGTGTTTTTGAATGGTAACATTTTAACCCAGGTCACATTTTCGATGTTTGAAAATGTATTATTCTTTGCCATATCATCTAATATATTTTCATAATAACTGCTTTCTCTTGGAACTGATTTAGCAGCGGTTAGCTCTAGGCCAACGGGCGCTTGTTTGTACGTATACACAATGCCGGTTTCGGCATCACTTACTTTGTTTTTATTTATGGTATTATTGACATCCTTCATGACGAAGGCATGAGTTACGTTATGCACAACGTTGTCGTGAATGTTGTTGTTGGTGGTATTTGAAAGATAAAATCCGTTAACACAGTTAGACACGGTGTTATTATAGATTTCATTGAAATTCGAATTTCGATTAAATGAAATACACCTTATCTGATCTGAGACGTGGTTGTCTCGTGCCACAGAATTAGTAGTATTAATGCTAAATGCTATTCCTCGCCCTACTCCGGTGTTATTATAAACTCTATTGCCTTCTATCAACAGGTTATAGCAGTGCTTTGAACAAATGATGCCAGAAGCATTATTGTTGTATACAGTGTTCCTTAGAATAGACATATCATGACTTCCCGTGTGAGGATCTATTCCGTACAAGTAATTGTCATGAAATTTATTATCGGCAATAACGGTGCTGCCCATGCTCTTTGAGTAATATCCCTTTAGAAGATGATGAATATCATTACCCTGTATGACTGAACCCTCCCCACCATAGTAACTAAGTCCAGCGCATCTGCTACATGAATATCCTAGGTAACCCAGCTCAGAATTGGTAATGTTTGTTGTCCCCGTTGCGTCTTTGGAAACCCTTATGAAGGCTCTAGGTTCTGCAGTGTCAT
>JARBAW010000188.1 GCA_029237505.1 Nitrososphaerales archaeon | reverse complement strand
TTTCCAAGTTTGCATCTTAGGCACATCTCAGGTTGCTTAGTATGTCCTCCTATGTGATCAATTGTGACTATCTTACTCTTTATTCCGAGATAATAGTATTCATTCAACAACTGTGCAATTGCCTCGAATGATGAAACTAGATTAATAACCACATCTTCAAACATAGCACGCTTCAACTCCATATTCCTTGCCTGTTTCTGAATTGTCAAGTGCATTTTAGCGAATCCTAGTCTAGTTCTAACTGTAGTATGAGCGATGGGTAGAATCTCATTGCTTGAATTTTTCGTCAAGTTACAAAATTCTTCCCACATAGGAAGATCGGGGTAGGTAATTTTATCGTCTAGAGTTATCATTAAATGAAAACCAACACTAGCCTATCTATTAACTAGATCCGTTCGTTGAATTATTCTCTACAACGGTTTTTAAATTATTCATTCCTTGATCTGATAGAAATCACCTCTAAATGAGTAGGTAAAATTTAAAAATGATTAACGTCACAAATTAATAAAATAGACGGAATTTTCCGTTTAATTATAAATATATACATATTAACATGTATTTATCATTCTTCAATATAGTTTGAAGCAGGTCATCACTTTTCACTCATATAAAGGCGGTACTGGAAAAACAACTCTTGCTGCTAACTTGGCTGCATTGTTGGCCAAGAAGGGTAACAATGTATGTATTGTAGATATTGATGTTTACGCTCCTAGCCTACATGCTTACTTTGGTGATTTTGTCCAAAACAAAATCAAGAATACAATTAATGATTATATTGTTGGTGCCTGTGGGGTGGACGACCTTCTAGTTCAGGTTACGCCATTAACCCAATTTTCAGACAAGAGTTCATTGAGTGGCAAGATTATAGGCTGTTTTTCGAGTCCAAAAAGAGAGGATATTCTAAAGATCGAAGGAGTTAAGGAAGATAAGAATAGAATGAATATGTTAAAGAGATTCATTAACTTTAGAGAGGAGTTAATTGAAAAAAATGACATTGATTATGTTATAATGGATTCGAGTCCCGGAATTAGGTTTTGGGCTATAAACGCTTTGGCATTATCCGATATTGTATTTCTTACATTGAAAATGGGCGATATGGATATCGGAGGCACAAAGATGATTGCAAATGAAATCTTGGCTCAATTCAAAGAACAGGGAAATACCAAATATTATCTTCTTCTTAACAGGATAGCAGGCTACTGCGTACCGAATATGCAAATTGGCGAAACCCATACAAGTCATTCTCAAGAGAATTCTACGTTTTTAACACCGGTTGCCGATGACTTCATAAAGAAATTGACCGCTGATACAGGCATAGATGTTATGACATCCATTCCATGTTATTGTGACATTCAATTTGCACAAAAGGAATTTCTAACAGTTCTTGGATATCCTGATCACCCTTTTTCACAACAAATACACAATTTAAATTCACTAATTGAAAATTAGATATAATGGATTCGTTCCGGACTGTAAGTGATCACAAAAAATAGGTATATAGTTCCTGATTGGTATAATATCCAAAATGGCAATTCCGGGCCTTACAGAACTCACAGATGGGGAAGAGAATATCTCACCAACTCTGTTTCTTCTGTCTGGCCCACCGGCGATAGGGAAGAGAGATTATTGTAGAGAATTTCTCGAGGAGGGATTAGCAACTCAAAAAGGATGTATTTTTATTTCTTCCAAAATTACGGATAAAGAAAAAATTGATGTACTTGATTTGGACGATACAAAATTAAAATCATTATTCATAAATCCAGTTCTATTATACGAAAATCCTGATGAAAAATCCTTACAAGACACTTTGATAAAGATAACGGAATTTCTCTCCCGTATCAGAACCAATGATTCGCAGAATAAGGATCCAAGCGGTACTAGAATCGGAGACAATGACAATTTCATATATTTTGTAATGGATTCATTGAATAATTTTTGTGATATATTTGAGCTAAATACAGTCAAGCGGTTTTTGGCACGCTTAGTTCTTCAATTAAAGAAAAGCAAAACTATTGGAATCTTTACTATTGATTCCCCCATATTAACGGAGTATCAATCAATTGTCTCGTTTTGCGATGGCATTATTGAAATGAAATTTGAAGATTCAAATGACTCGCTGATTAGAAAGATAAGATTGCTTTCAATGGCTGGTCATGCAATGACAAAACCAACTTGGATACAATTCAACATCGATAAGAACGGAAGATTCACCTTTGCAGATGATCTGCTTAAATGCACGCTAGATGGGAGGGTCATTCAACACCCTCCTGTGTATTACCTGGACCTACCATTCCATTCGGAAGGTTGCGCTATAACATATAGAAAATTTATGTCTGTCTTCAAAGATCTTGATCCAAAGTATGAAGTTTTGAATTACAATTTTTGCTTTATTGATATCGTAGGACTTTCTAATCCGGAATTGGCTGTTCATAGACAAAAGGAGAAAATTGTAAGACTCAACGAATTTATCAGTTCCTGTAATGCATTTAGAAAGATCTCTGACGATCTGAAAATAATTCTTCCCGCTGGAGATGGTATGGCTATAGGCTACGAAAACAATCCAGAATTACCATACAAACTTAGTGTAGAGTTACACGGATTTCTACGCAAATATAACAAACGAATGGTAAATGATAATCAAATTAAGGTCAGAATCGGGCTGAGTTCCGGACCGGTTTTCACTGTTTATGATATCTCAAATAGGCTTAATGTTTGGGGTCCCGGAATTATAATGGCAAGAAGAGTAATGGATCTGGGCGACAGCTGGCACATCCTCATTACAGAAAACTTTGCGATGCAGCTAAGACCGCTGTATGAAGAATACAGGAATAACATCAGACTCATAGGGTCGTATGAAATCAAACATGGTGAAAGAATAAATGTCTATTCTGCATATTCTGATGACTACGGAAACCCCGAGTTGCCTGAAAAATTCAAGAAAATCTATACAAGGCAATAATTGATTAGAACGCGAATTCTTGCCAATTCACTCGACTTTATGAATTCTGATAAAGATTTCTTTAAATTATCCATTAAAGTCCTTATGAATAAATCGTCGATTAGTGATTAAAAATGAAGAATAATAAGAAGAAGGGCAATAATTCAAGAAAAGACAAATCTCTTAGTCCAAAGAAGGAGAGGGATGATAGGAGCTACTTTGCCGTAACGCGTAAGAGGAGGAATAGAAATCTAATGATAATTGTTCCTGCCATAATATTACTTCTAGGAATTGTTGCTTATGCAGTAACTGTGTATTCTAGCCATCTAGAAAGACCTGGCCAAAATTTTGGCCCCATTGGTTCTGAACACGTGCATGCGGCCTTTGCAGTAAAGATCAACGGCGAAAAATTGGACTTTAGTCAACCAGGATATCAGGTGAGATCGCAATACATTCATGTAGAGAACAACGATGGGAATACATTACACAGACATGCAACCGGAGTTCCAATTGCGGAATTCTTTAGAAGCTTGGGCATGAATGTTAGCGACAGTTGCTTCACTCTAGAAAACAAAACAAGCTATTGCAATAATGGCAACTCAAACCTAGAATTTTATCTTAATGGTAATAAGACAAGCTCGATTGCAAATTACGTCTTTAATGATGATGACAGAATATTGATTGCCTATGGAAACAAGAATGCAATGGAAACACGACAAGATCTAGACGCCTTAAGACTCTCCCAGATAAAGAAATAGTGAACATCAACTTTCAATCTTTAATTTTTTGTTACTGGATAACTCACGTATCGCGTTAAGGCAAACATTATCTTGATTTTTAATTTGTAAAAGATCTGGTGCCAATATGGACAAAAGTATTAATTTAAAATAAAGTCAATATTTTCATGGTCGATCCGGGCATACTGATCTCTGCCCTTGCTGGCGCAGGATCCTTTTTTTCACCATGCATATTGCCAATATTACCTGCATTCATTTCGTATCTTTCAGGAACCACGATTAATGAAGTCCATGATTCATCAGGACAATCGCTCAGATTAAGAAGAGCTACTAGATTAAACATATTTTTAAATACAGTTTACTTTGTTTTGGGTTTTTCGCTTGTTTTTGCCGTATTAGGTGTATTTCTAAATAGCGTATTAATGAACGTTGGAATAGGCTTTCAAAATGTTCTGACATTAGTTGGAGGACTGGTCATAATTGGATTTGGCACTTATCTAATACTTTCAACAAGATTAAGAAGCCTAAATTTTGAAAAAAGATTTTCTTCTATTCCTAAATTTAAGACCAGCTACATTACATCTTTTGTTTTTGGATGTGCATTCGCAGCAGGCTGGACTCCATGTGTGGGTCCTATTTTGGGGAGTACCCTAACACTCGCAGCTACAGCGCCAGGAGCCGCATACAATTCACTATTGGCCTATTCCCTTGGTCTTGGTGTTCCATTTTTAGTAACAAGTTTGTTCTTTTCACAAGCTACAATTATTATTAGAAAGATGGTAAAACATTTGAAATATTTTAATCCAGCAATGGGGATCTTGCTGATAGTTCTTGGACTACTTGTACTTACCAATAACCTAAGCATATTAGGTAATTTCCCACTTGCCAATGAGATTATTAATATTGAAAGGGGAACATAATTGAATAAGGATAACATCAGTGCGTTATTAACAGGAGTGGCGGTTGTAGCCCTTATCGCAGGATTTGCAGTTTACTTTAATAGTCCTGATCTGAACCGACAGTCAGTTGGAAGTACAAATATGAATAGTAAGAATGGAATATCAAACGTACAGTTATCAGTAGACAAATCTCAATTCAAAAAAGCCCCTGAATTCCAAGGTATCAGTTCTTATATTAATTCCAATGGAACCAAATTATCAGATTTAAAGGGGAAAGTGGTATTGGTTGATTTTTGGACATATAGTTGTATAAACTGCATAAGAACGTTACCACATCTGGTTGATTGGAATCAAAAATATTCGGACAAAGGATTAGTGATAGTAGGTATTCATTCACCTGAATTCGAGTTTGAAAAAAACATAGATAATGTTAAACAAGCCGTAACAAGATTTGGAATAAAGTATCCTGTTTTATTGGATAATGAACATGATACTTGGAACGCTTTTCATAATAGTTATTGGCCGCGCAAATACCTTATTGATGCAGAAGGATTTATTCGATACGATCACATTGGAGAGGGAGGATATATGGAAACAGAAAATGCCTTTCGCAATTTATTGGCAGAACGAGCAATTCAACAGAATATTTCTCTAACAGATGTTAATCAAACCAATTTAGGTGTCTCCGAGTCACAATCAGTTGATTTTAATCAAATCAATACTCCTGAATTATACTTTGGTTACCAATACGCAAGGTCTGAACTTGGAAACAGTGAAGGATTCAATCCAGATAAAATTGCACGTTATACCCTTCCTTCTTCGAATCTCGTACCCAATGTCATTTATCTTGAGGGAAAATGGAAAAATAATGCAGACAGCATGGAATTAGTTGGTAATCGGGGCAAAATCGTTCTCGATTATTCAGCTAAATCTATCAACGTAGTTGCGGGTGGAAAGGGAGAGATAGCTGTCAAGGAATTCGGAAAGGGCAATCAAACAAACAATCCTTATAGAGGAAATGATCTTGACAATGAAGGAAAACTGACCATAGATGGACAGAGATTATATAATATTGGTAGCCACCAGGACTATGGAAACCGTCAGGTTGAAATTGATGTAAGTGGACCTGGCTTCAGAATTTATACATTCACTTTTGGATGAATGTATTTGTTTTTACAAATCAATATTTTCTCACTGGATATAATTTGTCACAAGATGTCTTAGGCTATTCCTCTAATACAATACTCAAAGGCTTGTTTAAAGATATCAATAATTATCATCAAAAAATAAATAGTAATCATACTGCTAATTTATTGTCCAATCAATTTGAACTCTGAATCATGGATAAATGTTGATCTATCCGACAATAATATGACTTGTATCAAATTAATTAGAAGTAAAAGACGCAAACGCATGTGTATAACTGTAGATCGCCAGGGGATATCTGTTCTCTCTTCAATAAATGAAAAGATTGAATCGATAAGAAATTTTGTGAATGAAAATAATAATTGGATTGTGAAAACAGCAAAATTCTATCTCAAATTGAATGAGAATTTAGAGCATGGTCGTCTACAAAGGGACGAACTTATGTATCTTGGTAAGAAGTATAAGATTCAATTTATTAAGGATTCCTCACAATATTCGATTCTCTCTGAAAATCTTCTGAGAATCTCATTTCATGTGAAAGATAGACGGAGAGATAAGGAAAATATTGCAAATTGGTACAGAGCACAAACAAGGACAATAGTGGAAACAAAAGTTCCTTTGTTTGGAAAACGCTTATCGATGTCTTACGGAAACGTAAGGATAAAAAATCAAAAATCAAGGTGGGGAAGTTGTTCTAAAGATGGCAACTTAAATTTTAACCTACTATTGTCTGCTCTTCCCTCCCATATTATTGATTACATTATTGTCCATGAATTAATGCACTTGATTGAATTCAATCATTCGAAACATTTCTGGAAGCTGGTAGAAGAAGAAATTCCAACATACAAGGATTGTAGAAATTGGTTGAGAAAAAATGGACCATATATCCAACTCAATTAGTTATTAAACTTCATGACACTGAATTAACCTGGTCAATTCGTGAGACAAATGACGATCAACTTGATGTGATAAAGATATCAACGTAGTTTCATATTTTTGTCAAATATTTTTGAATTACAACAAGATTAGTCGATTAATTAGTACTTCTGTTATGGGCGTAATCTATGAAATTCATAAGTATCAACAAGAGGAGTTTCAGTACGTTGTTGCTAGCACAAATAGGTATCCCGAAACTAAGGTAAAAAATGATGTTGAAAGAATGAATTCCATGTTAAATGAGTCGGTGAGAACAATGGGAATAAAATATGTTTTCGTAGTGTCCGACACAGCTGATTCTGCATATAAAGAACGCAAAAAGAAGAATTCTTATTAAACAGAATGGTTTATTGCCTTCATATTTGATCAAGAGGATTTATCCTTTCCATAGCACTAAGAATTTTAGTGTATTCATTTTGCTTTTTTCTTGGGTAATATTATTTTTCTCCGCTACCGTAATGAACAAGAATTTTATCAATAGTGTTGATGCTCAAGCAGG
>JARBAW010000187.1 GCA_029237505.1 Nitrososphaerales archaeon | reverse complement strand
GTATGCCTTAAAGTACATTTAAGTATCTCATTTCATACTTGAGTGGCCGTTATTCTACCTTTATTTAATGAAATGATCACTTGGTCACAAAAAATGTGGAAACTCGTTAACATTTCACCAATATTACAAATAAATAGAGAAAATTTAGTGTGATTTTTATTTAAAGTAAATATACTAAATAATCAAATTACTAAATGGGTAAAAAAAATTTGAAAGATGAAAATAATACTTTGAACGATTACACCGAGTATGATATTTTTGAAAAATGGAAGAAATTACAGAATTTTCCAACGCTAGGTATGTTTAGTGCATTGACAAAGGATTACAACGAGTACGCGCAAGATTTGTTACAGCTAAATCAAATCTTGATGGACCTACAAAAATACATGTCAAATTACTGGTTGCAAATGTCCAGAACCCAATTTGAGGCAATTGGGAACGTCATTATGAACTCTAGATCCGATTCTAAATCGAATAGTACTGATTCCGAAAGATTTAGGCTGCTCGTAATTGATGCGTTTGAAGAGGCTTACAGTGCTCTTTTTTCGTCAAAAGAATTTGCTGTGGCGTATAATGAAGTATACTCGAAGCAACTGGATTTTGTAAATTACATTAACAAAATAGTTGAAAAATACCTTAATTTATTAAATATTCCGACTAGATCAGAATTGGATCAGGTCCTAAAAGATCTGCAAGAAATGAAAAAGACTTTAAGAAATATAAAAAACGCGTATGAAAAGCCATTAAGAAAATAAGCTGTTGTTATGGTATAAATGATAGTCCAGGATAAAAATACTCAAAATAGGAATCAAATCGATTACTCAAAGATTGCCAAGACTGTTGAGTTACTATCGAAAGGTAATCATATTACTGTTGGGGATACTCCAAATGACGTTGTTTATGAAACTAGGCTATTCAGACTTTTACATTACCGTAGTTTAGTAAAAAAAGTCTCTCCAACTCCCATTCTAGTTGTTTATGCGTTGATCAATAGATCATATGTGTTAGACTTGCAGCCAAATAAAAGCTGGATTCGTAATCTCTTAACACAAGGTTTTGATATTTATTTGCTTGATTGGAAAACGCCGACAAGGATGGACAAATTTGTCTCATTTGACGATTATGTTAATTCATATATTGATGATTGTGTTGAAATAGTTCAGAATAACACTTCCGCAGATGAAATAACTCTTCACGGCTATTGTATGGGTTCCTCAATGTCTGCAATGTATACTGCATTACACGAAGAGAAAATAAAGAATCTAATCACAATTGCCCCTGTGATAGACACAAGCAAAGATACAACCGTTATCGCCAACATATCCCGGGAAATGGATATTGATAAATTGGTATCTATAATGGGACTATTACCTCCGGAAAAACTTTATGAATGTTACTCAATATTGAAGCCATTTAAACAGGGTGTTAACAAATACTTTAATCTAGTTGAAAATATCGAAAATGAATCTTTTGTACAGAATTTTTTGCGTATAGAAAAATGGTTGTACGATACTCCTCCAATAGCAGGTGAAACAATAAAACAGTGGATAAATGAGATCTATAAGAATAATATGTTGTTTAAGAACCAATTTAAGCTTGGTAAAGCTACGGTTGATCTTAAGAAAATTACCGTTCCGCTTCTCAATATTGTTGCAGAAGAGGATCATCTTGTTTCTCCCGAATGTAGCGTTCCCCTGAATGAAGTAGTATCAAGTGAGGATAAACGACTAATTCGTTTCCACACAGGTCATGTAGGTTTGATTGCCAGTAGCTATTCACAAAATAACGTATTACCAAAAGTAGGACAGTGGCTCAAGACACGTTCGATTTAAAGGTAGTCAATTAATTGCTGTTGCTTGACCTCTCTGAAACTGAACTAATAGTCTGATTCTATTTTATTTGGCAGAATTATTCCTATGTTTTCTCTCAATTGGAATTACGATGACTTGAACTAGGTCTCCGTCATCAATTTTCAAAGCCTGTCTTTCTGCTTCTGGAATTGATATTCTCCCACCGCTTTGAATAGTGGTCTTGAACATTGCATGATTAAAAGTCAGACCTTGGAGCATGGCGAAAAAGTTCTGCATCACATCGACCTGCAGATTCGAAAATTTCTTTAAGAATTCTTGCTGTGCCTGAGTTGTACTATCAATTGCTTTCTTATACGATCTCATATCTTCATTTGTTTCTGGATTATCGGTCATACATGTATTTTTGAAGGGGTGTTTATTTAATATTATTGAATCTTAGGAAATCGATAGCAATTTTTGAAAAAGTTTCTGGTTTTTCAGTAAATGGTGTATGACCGCATTTCGGAATTATTTGCAAATTAGAATTAGGAATATTCTTGTAGTCTTCGGCATATTTGACTGGAATCATTTCATCTTGTTCGCCCCAAACAATAATTGTTGGAGAGAGAATCTTGCCAAGTCTAGAAGACAGATTTGTAGTGTTTCTTATTCCTAGCATAGTGGACATGAATGCATACTTTGCATTTGGAAGTTTCATCCTGTCTATAAACTCCTCAATTGTTTGTTCTGTAACAGTACGAGGATCAAAAGCCATGTTCATAAATGCTCTCCAGACATTATCGTGGGTTGGATACAATGATGCTAAGATATATTCCTCTAATGTTTTAGTTGAAGTCTTCATGGTCCCAGCTGGAGAAACCAAGATTAGCTTGTCTACTGTGCCGGTATTCTTGATTGCAAATTCTGCTGCAATCAAACCTCCAAAGGACGAACCTCCGATGTTAGTTTTTTTGACACCAAGACTATTGAGAAAATCCTCAAGAAATTTTACAAAGTATGGCATGTTATATTCTACGGTTGGTTTATCACTATAGCCAAATCCGATAATATCAGGTACGATTACTCTGAAGTGTTCGCAAAAAAAAGGAATCACCTTCAACCATCGTTCAGCAGATGCTCCTATGCCATGCAAGAGAACCAGGGTCTCCTTTTTCTTTGAACTGAAATTATCATAGTCAAAATAACGAATCATGTTCCCATGAACTTGTATTTTTTTCACTGTAGTTTGTATGGACAATAATCTGCAGTCTGATAGATATTTCTACGTCCACTTTATTACTTTTATCATAAAGTGATTATTATGATGTTTCAAACCTTCGTCTAGTTTGTACCCATCTTTGAACTAGTGGATCTGACTCAATCTCAAGTTATTCGTAGAACAAAGCCGCACTTATGAGGATTACAATGATTGATAAAAGTCTAGGATCAATCTCAACGCAATTCCCAGAAATGTAATTCCCAACAAGAGTCTCAATCTGTGTTCGCTCAATTTAGTAGACAATTTTGAGCCTATTTGAGCCCCACCAAAAGCCCCGACTGACAATAAGATTGCAGGAAGGTATTCTGGGTTGCCTAATATCATGTGAGTGGCTAATCCTACTATTGATGTAATCATGAGAACGAATTGGGACGTGGGTGCAGCTAAATGCATAGTCAATCCAATAATCATTATTAACAAGGGAACAAATATGACTCCTCCACCAATTCCAAATAAACTCGACATGATTCCCGCAACGAAGGTAGCTGAAAAAAAGAGGATCTTTACCCATGTAGACTCCAGTGTAAACGAGTTTCCGTTGATTATTGATTTTCTAAACATCAGATAAATTCCTGTCGCAATCAGGATCAATGCGAGCAATACTTTGAAATAACCTGGATCAATATCTGTAGAGAGATAGGATCCTATTATTGCACCAGGAATCGAAAAGAGCGCCATCTTAATTCCCAGCATATACTGAATCTTGTTTGATCTAGCATAGGCTATAGTTGAAGAGACACTAGTGGAAGAAACAGCAAAAAGACTTGTACTTGCAACTTGAGGTGGTGTTAAGCCCAGAAAAGTTAAAGCTGGGGAAATTATAATACCACCACCAACTCCAATCATCGAACCTAAGATTCCCGCAATTAGGCCAATAATCACAAAAAAAGGAAAAAAGAAAAACTCTTCCAAACCAAATACCTATAATTTTTATACAATTAAGGTAAGTTATTAAATTATTTGTAAAAGCCTCGTTATTAGTTCGGCAAGATTTTGTGCGTTGCTAGATTATCATGAATTAAATTTGTCTAGTTTCTTTGATAACTTATGGAAGAATATTTTTGCAACATCTGTGAGAAATCTATTGAAGCAGTGACAATTGAAAATCACATTAAGGGATCTGACCATGTTGCAAGGAAAAAAATTCTGGAAAGACAATTACTGGACAATACCAAGTTTCCTAAATCATTAAAATCTACAGTGGATTTGTGGAAAAAAGATTGATACTGGTAACGATTTATGATAATATGCAATAAGTTAAAAATTCAATATTATATTTCATAACGAGAGTTAATTCATGTAATTTCTTTTGATACTTTTTGCAGTTCAATTCAGATGAGTTAATTTAAATATGTAAATTATTGTACTTGTAGATCTGGAAAAACAAAAACAACAAGGTGTTCACGCCGATATATTTCGCCCATTTCCTTTAATATTACTACACACTCCATTTGGGCTAAAATTCTTTGATTATGTGGCAAAGACCAGGCCCGCTAAAGCCTATGCCAGAGCGAACACGTACCTGATGCCAGTTATAACAGCGATCATGCTGTTTTTCATCATTCTTTCAATCGTAAACCTAATATCGAATGTTTCTGCCCGAGAGGGTATTAGGGAAATAGGACCAAGGGCAAATCTCCTGATCCCGGTAATCAATCCATTTCTGCCTCTTACTTATACACTGGTTGCCCTGATAATAAGCGTCTTTATACATGAGGCAGGGCATGGAATTGTCGCCAGGGTCTATGGAATAAAGGTGGAATCAACTGGAATTGCTTTTGTTCTATTTATTCCAGTCGGTGCATTTGTTAATCTTGACAGAGATGAACTCACAAAGGCAACACTAAAGCAAAAAAGTGCTGTGCTTACTGCAGGTCCATTGAATAATATGATACTTGCTGGCATTTCATTCGCGGTATTATTCGCTACCCTATCCTCATTAACTCCGATTGCCTCGACCGTTACCTCCAATGGCATAGAACTAATAACCGTTGCAAAGGGTTCACTTGCAGAGAAAATTGGTCTCACAGAAGGATCTAAGATTATTTCAATTGGGAACTCTGAAATTCAGAGTCAAGGAGATTTAACACAAGTACTAAGATCAAATATTGGCAATCAAATTCCCATAATGTGGTTGGATAAAGATGGGGTACAAAGATCCGATACTTTTTCAATTCCTGCTACTGCATCCCCTGACAAACCAATTCTCGGTGTCACTGCCGCTTCTATAGATCCTACTACTGTATTGGAGATATACAAGCAGCATCCGCTACTTTTGTTGCAGATGCCAACACTAGAAAAATCGATGCCTTTTTCAGATTCCATGGCGCCAAATTATGAGTCGAATTTGTTTGGCGAATCATTTCCAATAGTTGCAAATGCATTTTATTGGCTATTCTTCATCAATTTTAATCTGGGATTATTTAATTCCCTTCCAATATCAATTTTGGATGGGGGTCAATTATACAGTTCACTCATAGAAAGTAGATCCAAAATGGATAAGAACCGTCTCAACCAGATCTCATCAGCAGTATCCACCATAACAATTCTTATTGTGGCCATGTCCTTGCTTCTTCCATACCTGCCATTCTGATTTCCGGAAATTCCAAAATATATATTAAGAGAGGCGTTCAATTTCTCTGTGGGTACAACCGGTAAGAACTTTAATGACCTTGCTCTACCGCTTTGTGATAGTAATCGATTATCACTATTAAAGTAAGGATAATAGAAATCAGACCGAGTATCTAGAAGAATGCTAAAGTGAGTAAAGGAAATTTAAGTGATAGTTCTGTAGACAAGAGTATTTCTGCACTAGAGAACAGTGGTAAAGCTAAGGAACCTGCTGATCCCGTACATTCAAATCATATTCAACATGCAATAAAAGCTGATGAAGATTTCTTTAAAGATATTATACTGAAATCAATTCCAAAAGAATCTCAAATTACAAACATAAGATTTGAAGGACCATATGTTGCACTTTATACATTAAATCCTAAATTCTCATTAACTGAATTAACATATTATCTTTCTTCATTATCAAAAAATGTTAAGAAAAGATTCGTGGTAAGAACAGACCCCTCGATAAGATTGTCAGAAGACGAGACAAGAACTACGGTAATTAAGATGTTACCAAGTGAGGTTACTATTTCTGCTGTATTCTGCGATGATGCTACTGGGGAAGTTGTTCTTGAAGTAAATCGCCCAGAATCTATTGATGCAGATATGGTAATCGAAATTGCGCAGGCGACAGGCTGGATTGCCCATACTTTGCGATCCCCCCATATTCAGTCAAGTAGCATGAACATGATTCATTCTACTCAGAAGAGTTCTGCAAAGGAAAGAAATCTTTTCCTGCAATCACTAGGGAAAAGAGTTTTCAGGCCACCCTTAGTTTTGGAAAGCAACGATTCTAATTTAAATTTCGTTAATCAATCAAGTGAAAACAGATCTGAAATTACTGAACTAAAATCTAAGATTAGAAACAAGGAGGAAATAGCTCTATTTTGTCTGGGTGGTGTAAAACAAGTTGGAAGATCGTGTTTTATTGTTGTAACTTCCGAAAGCAAAATTATGCTTGATTGTGGGATAAATCCTGGAGAGGCCCTAGGTATTTCTGCATATCCTCGATTAGACTGGTTCAATTTTGATCTGGACGAATTAGATGCAGTAATAATAAGTCACGCGCATATAGATCATCAGGGTTTTCTACCCGCTTTATTCAAGTTTGGATACAAGGGGCCAGTATATTGCACTGAACCAACGTTACCTCTAATGACGCTGTTACAGTACGATTCTGTAAAGATTTCAAAGAGTAACGGAACATTCTTGCCATATGAAGTAAGAGACGTAAATGAAGTAATCAAACATTGTATAACGTTACCTTATGGGAAACCTACAGATATTTCGCCAGATGTCACCATAACGTTTAACAACGCTGGCCACATAATGGGAAGTGCTACAGTACATATTAATGTATTCGGAACTCATAACATACTTTATTCTGGAGATTACAAATATGCCCGAACTCAATTGTTGGACAGCGCCGTTTCTGTTTATCCTCGAGTAGAGACTCTGATAACTGAAAGCACATATGGTAATTCGGCCGATATAATGCCAGATCAATCTGTAGTATACAAAACATTTACTAATACTATTAACAAGACATTATCATCCGGGGGAAAAGTATTGATCCCAGTCCCTGCTGTGGGAAGAGCCCAAGAAATAATGTTGGTCCTCGATAAGGAAATGAGAGAGGGTCGCCTTATGGAGGCGCCAGTCTTTATTGAGGGAATGATTTCTGAGGCTAGTGCAATACATATGGCGTATGCACATTATCTTGGATTTGATGTAAGAAAATCGGTATCAAATGGCATAAATCCATTTCAATCAGAATACTTTACAGTAGTGAACGGACACGAAAGAAGGGAAGATGTTTTCAATGATGATAATCCAAGTGTCATAATGGCTACTTCTGGAATGTTGGAGGGGGGGCCATCTGTGGAATACTTTAAGAAAATCGCTCCGGACAAGAGAAATAACATTATCTTTGTTTCATATCAGATAAATGGAACTTTAGGAAGACGTGTCATAGATGGCGGTCTGACGGAAATAAGCATGCTCGATGAAAAAGGCAAGGTAAAAGTTATTCCCATTAGATGCGCCAGTCAAAAAATTGACGGCTTTAGCGGTCATAGTGATTTTAACCAAATAATGAATTTTGCTGCAAGAATAAAACCAAAAAGGGTTCTAGTCAATCATGGTGAAAAATCAAAGTCGGAAAATGTAGCAAGCAATATTTTCTCAAGATTTAAAATTGGATCTATAGTTCCTGACAGTAGAGAAATTATTAAGTTAAGATAAGAACATTCTTGCAGGTTTCAAGGCTTCTACCGCAATGATCTGCAACAAAAGTTTAGGCCAACTGAACTGGTATTTATGGTCCGCATATTGGTAAACCTAACTTAGACATAAACTCCATTGAGTACTCACATATTTTGGAATTCTTTCTGAGCTATTATTTAGAAAGATCTGCATTTTGACAGATAGATTCAATTGAACTGACATAATCCATGGATTGAATGTTTAACCTTTGTAGATTGGGATAATAAGTCATATCAAAAACCAGGAAGAGGCGATTTATAAGGACTGGGAGCAACCAAAAATAGACAGCTCGTTCAGTATCTTTTTAGATATGTGGATATAACTATAATTGTAATTGGCTATAAGATACAAATGTATTAATTGTAATATTGTGCTGAGCGGGGAAGGTGCATCCAGACATTATCTTGCGAATCCAACTCATAAACTTGAAAAACTTCCACCTCAATTAAAACAAGCCAAGAATGTTGATTCTTCTTGAATTGAGGGTTGTATTTCTATTCTCTTATGCTCTCTAAAGTTGAAACGACCTGCCATAATAACGTCCGGATGTGAGATTGCATTTGCGGATTTTGAGTCACGTTATCTAACATACTTATAGTATTTGCCGCTCTGACTGAAATCGATCCATTTTTTTCATCCTTTATTCCAGTCAAGATCTCCCTTACAATATTTCGAATATTTTTTTGAATATTGTTGTTCCTAGCTATACTGTCCAAAGTGCTGATCGCATTTGCAAGTCTTTCTTGATTTTCCTTGTCCCTTATCTCTTTCTTTGATGCCAATGATGTTAACACTCTCCACTTTTTTTATCTTACAAAACAGTGACTTTTGAATGTTTTTCCAATCATCCTAACACTATTTTATAGCAAATCTGAACAATATTAGACAATACCAATTAATATTATCTGCTAATAATGTAACCGTGGATGTCGGAGCCTGACATTACGACAAACAAAAGCATATCTCAACCGCCACTAGACTTATTATTCAATCCAGCTGTTTTATCAAAGAAAGACGTTTGGGACATAGATCTTTCATTGCTATTAGAAATGTTGTTAAAGCTACTCAACAGTAGTGGAAAAAAGGATCTCCGAATGTGCGGTATTGCAGCTTTATCTTCTTCACTAATTTATCGTTTGAAAGTTGAGAGCATTTTGAGATTAGAAAAGATCTCCAAAATTAAGAAAGGAGTTGAACTAGATGAAGTTCAGCCTATTCCAAATCTGAAACCACTTGAAATTCCTTTTAGAATAGAGCCGACTTATCCTGTCACACTAGAAGAATTATTGCATGTCCTTGAAAACATGATAAATGGACTGGCAAATCCAAAGCCCAGACGAAATCAACTCAATCTGGAATCTGTGGAGACATTCAACTTTGATGAGTACCTGGTAAAGTTCGAAAAGATTCTACAATCCTACGAAGATATGATTTTTGACATTGTGACTGCTGACAAGTATGTTGATTTCAAGAATCTAACTTTAAGGATGAATTCTATTGAGATAGTAAGATGCTTTATTGCAATGTTATACCTTGCCATGAAGAGAAAGATACATGTTGAGCAAAAAGACGATGAAATATTGATTTCCTTGAATGAAAACATTGAATAACAAAGCTTGGTAACTTTGGTAAACACTAGTGCCTCAATCACTTCCTGACTCTGAAATCACAGCTAGAATTGAAGCAGCTCTTTATGCTGCCGGTAGGCCACTAACTATCAACGATTTGATGAGGGCGGCTGGAATTAGTTCTAAGGAAAAAGTTGTCAAACTACTTCATGAACTCATAAGAAAAACTCAAAATGCACTGACGGCACTTGAAATTGCACAACTTGATGATGACAAATTTGTTTTTCAAGTAAAACCACTTTATATGCCTCTAATTAGACGATTTGCTCAGCAGCCACTAATCCCAGTTGGTGCTCTGAAGACTTTATCGTTTATTGCCTATGAACAACCAATTACATCAAAAAGACTTGTCCAAATTCGTGGAAGTCAAGTTTACACGCATCTGAAAGAGTTAAGGGCACATGCATTTATTGAATCTGAACGATTAGGGAGAATGAAAATCTATAGAACAAGCAGAAAATTTCAGGAATATTTTGGGATAAATGATCTCAACACGCTCAAGGATAAGATGATTCTAAAGTAGATGACTTGTCATCTTGACCAAACAATAGAAAACCTCATAATATGGTTCAATTGCAATTATCATGCAATCATGAAGAAATCGATAGAAAATCTATATGGTCGAAAGTACACGGGTGGCAGAAAAATTGCAATGAGAAGCAGACGCAAGTTCGAAATAGACAGATACCCAAATGAAGCATTGATTGGAAATCATGTACAAGTGGTAAGAAGAGTACGTGGAGATAACAGTAAGACCGCTTTGAAAACTGCCGAATTCGCAAATATCTCAAATGTGGAGGAGAACAAGACTACAAAGTCAAAAATACTAAGGGTTATAAAAAATACTGCCAACAAGGATTACGAAAGAAGAGGAGTAATTACAAAAGGCACCGTAATAGAGACAGAATTAGGACAAGCAAGGGTAATATCAAGACCCGGCCAGGTGGGCGTAATTAACGCTGTGCAGTTGAAAAAATAATTATTTTTGATAAAATTCTTTATTGAATCGTTCTAAATGGAATGACTTTGCAATAATGATCTAAATCAAGGCAGCTATGTCTTCAGCACCGTATGATATTATGTTGGAGGCACCAGCCCTTAACATTGATGAAAAATAACCTATTAACCATTCAGGTTCTTCGATGAGGCCATTTCGTGTTGCAGCTTTTAGCATAGCAAATTCACCGGAGACATGTTGGACAGCTATTCTACAATTGACTCTATCTACAATTTCGCTTATTAGGTCAAGATTAGACATTGAGGGTTTTATCGTAAGAATATCAGCTCCCTCACGATAATCTAATTCTAATTTTCTCAACATCTCTCTGTGGTTTGAGCAGCCTATCTGATAGGTAGACTTGTCCACTTTTGAAAATTTCTTAAACGCAGTCAAACGAAAAGGGGAATATAGACAAGAATGCTGTTTTGAAAATGACATTATTTTTCTGTCAATAAATCCGTTATCGTTAAGATTGTTCCTAATGGATAGTACTAGTCCATCCATCATCGAAGATGGTGCAACGATGTCTGCGCCGGATTCTGTGTAACTAAGCGCTATCTTTGACATTACCTTCAAGGTCTTGTCATTGTCAATTTGATTATCTTGATGATTTATTATTCCACAATGCCCTGATAAATTATACTGACAAATACAGACGTCAGCAATAACTTCTAATTTTTTGTCAAAGTTACTTTTGATATTTTTTATTGTGTTTTGGATTATACCTCTTTTGTTCCACGCTTCTGATCCTGTGGAATCATGTACGTTTGGGGTTCCAAAAACGATTATCTTATCCATTTGGAGATCTAGTATTTTTTCGAGCCTTTCTGTGAGATTTCTATGCGATATGACATGAAGAATGCTACTACGATCTCCCTCATTTTTTCCGATAATAATAGGAGTAATCAAACTCCTCGCTTTTAACGGTAAATCAAACCTGGTCTTATTAGATGTCAATTTTTAACTTTGATTTTTTTATGAATATATTCATATTTTAATCAAGTACTAATCAGAATCGTTGCATATCAAATAAGCAGATATATGAAGAGCAGAATTACCTTGTAGATAAGAAGAGCTTGACTACTGTATCTGTTGGAATTCCATCATACAACGAAGAATCAAATATTAAGACCATATTGGAAAAGACGATACTTTCTAATCTAGGCTCAATTGATCTTGTAGAAATCATTATCTCTGATGATTCAACAGACGATACTCCAAGAATGGTTAGGCAATTCATGCAAGATCATTCAAAAAAAATTATCTTTCTTCATGAGAACAAGAGAAGAGGGGCGTGGAACGCCTGGAATAATATAATACAGCGTGCAAGCGGTGAAATAATCATTCTATATGACGCCGATGTAATGCCCAAAGAAAATTGCATTTTGGAACTGGTTGGGAAGATTAGTAAGAATGTGGGGATATGTGCATCAAATCCAAAGCCAATTGAAGATGTAGGAATTCCAGCTAATGGTACTATATTTGTTAGTGAATGGTTGGAGTCAGTAAGGAAAAGGCAACTATCTGAGTACACCGTAATGGGACGAGGATTATCCATCCGATCTGATATCGCTAAAAAAATATCCATTCCTGAAGGTGTGATTGCGATTGATCTCTACATACAAAACAAAGTATTGGAGATGGGATATGATGTAGTATTCAATCCTAACGCAATTGTTCTATTCAAACCAGCAAAAACATTTGCAGATTTTGTATCACAAGTCGTAAGAGCACAGAATGGTCATAATCAGCTAAAAGACCTCGGCTCTGCCACGAAAAATAAGCTTCCATTGAAAACTGCTATGATAGAGTTTCTTCATATTGCAATAAGAAACCCAATAGGGGCGCTTTGTGCTTGTATTTGCTACGTCATGATTCCGTTCTATGCGAAGAGAATCAAGAATACGGATTCAGCGCTATGGCATACTGCCCAGAGCACAAAATGATAATAACAAAAATGCTTAGAATTCCTAATATTTCATCAGACCTTTGGGATTTACAATCAAAATAAAAAAATGGTATAAATATTGCTCTTCAATTACGATTCTAGAATTGAGTGAAACTTCCATTGCACCTTGCGGATACATTTGCTATCCGAGAGATAACAATGCTCAAGATTTGATAGAGTACTGGAAGAACTCTGATGTTGTTAGAGACTTATATTTTGCTACGGCAACATTTGCATTTGAAAGTAAGCCGTATTTTCCCAATAACTCTAATCATTATATCCTTGTAAAGTATGCCGGCCTTGATAATATTGCTGAAGGAATTTCAAAATATCAACATCCAAATAGTTCTCTTTTTCTCTTCAACAATGAAACAGAATTATTTGAAAAATACCACGATAGGGTCAGTTATGTCTCAATGTATTATACAAGATACGATCAAGATAATCATGAATTGAGGGATATCGCAGGAATATTGGCAAGGAGGGATTTGGTCGTGAGCGCTAATCTGGGAAATCTGAAATTTATGAATAACAAAAAGTTGCCATTTATTTTTCCACATGCAGACAATATCATCATCTTGGAAGTTGACGGTAAAAAGAGCCATCAAAGTGACCAGAATTATTGCGAAAAAACACGAAAGGATGTTGCAAGAAAAGGGATCCCTCTCACTAACCTTGTAAGCTTCTCTATTTTGGAGAAATTAAGATAGATCGGTTTGATCAGAACCGTTAAATATGAAGCAATTTTCTACTTTTTCGACCAATATTGAGCAAACCGATGGATTTGGGGAGCCTAAAAGTAGGTTCCTATATTATTATTGACAACGAACCGTGCAGGATTGTGTCATACGACCATAGTAAACCTGGAAAACATGGTTCGGCAAAAGCAAGAGTCTCTGCAATCTCCGTATTCGATGGGTCAAAGCACAGTCTAGTATCACCTGTCTCTGCTAGCGTGGATGTTCCCCTAATAGACAAGAGAAATGGTCAAATAATCTCAATTGCTGGACAAACATTCCAAGTTATGGATCTGGAAACTTTCGAAATGTTTGAAACTTCTTCAACGGAAGAAGAAATACGAGAAAAAATTGTGCAAGGAGCTGAAGTTGAATATTGGAAAGTTCTTGAAAGGGTGAAAATCATCCGAATAAAAAGCTAGAATTCAATATTCTAGACATTCAAGCGATAAATTACCAATAAAGATATCATTTTTAAAGTCATATTTTAATAAATTCATAAGAAATTTTTGTAGTATCAAGAATGATGATTGATGGCTCGGTTTCAATTTCTCCCTCAATATTTGGAAACTCTTCATGTGCACAACCAGGATTTAGCACCAGTACGTCCTGTATCTTGTCATCTCGCTTTTTATGAGTGTGTCCATGGATTACCAAATCGTAGAGTTGGCTAGAAATAATGCTTTCTGTTAACTCGTTGCTAGTTCCGTGATATATTGCAATTTTGAGATTGTCTAGTTCCAGTTTACAAAACTCTCCGTGCAGTATTCCGCCGATTTCTTGAAAATTTTTTAATAATCCTAATTTTTCACCATCGTTGTTTCCAAGTACGCCTATTAGTTTGCCATTTAGATGTTTGAATTCCTTTACTACTCCTGGGAAAACATAATCGCCGGCATGAAGTACGTATTTGACTTTTCTTTCATTAAATATCTTTATGGCACTTTTAAGTCTTAGGAGATCATCATGAGTATCGGATATAATTCCTATGTTCATTTAATATATTGATTACGTCATTTATTGCAAATAAACGAATCTATTTGCAATAATTTAGTTTTCAAAAATACAACTGAAATTACACTAATCGCTACGAGGAATTTCCCTTTTCTGGTTAGTTCCGGATCGTTTTCTAATTTTGATAATGAACCAGATGATGAATACCGAAATAACGCATGCGGATACTACATCGAGATAAATTGCATATTTATCTATATTCTTCCAATTGTGTCCAAATATGATACCAACATAAGTTAACATAGTATTCCAGACAAGTGATCCTAGAAATGTATAAATCGAAAATTTAACAAAGTTAGTTTTACCAACGCCGCATGGTAGGGAAATATACGTTCGGATTGCCGGTAATAATCTACAAAAAAATGAAATCTTGTCGCCATATTTTTGGAATAATTCCTCGGTAAATTCAAGATGACTTTTTTTAAACAAGATGTACTTTCCGTATTTTAGAATGAATGCCCTTCCAACCTTTATACCCAGGATATATGTAAGGATTGAACCCACGAGGTTTCCAAATGTACCAGCAAGCACTACACTAACAGGATCAAATGTTCCGTTGCTAACTAGAAAACCAGAAAATGGCATGATTATTTCGCTTGGTATTGGGATGAGCGCACTTTCCAAAACGCTTAGTAAAAAAATACCTGGATATCCTAAGGTTGAAATGAATGAGATTACAAAATCTATAACTGGTTTTAGAATTTCGAACGTGATTGACAATTAGTATTTAGAAAATTAATGGCATAATTATCTCTTTATTTTCCGCAGACAGTAAAACTACATGCCGGAGGCGGGACTTGAGCCCGCGGCCTTTCGATTATGAGTCGAACGCTCTGACCAAGCTGAGCTACCCCGGCGCTCAGCTCCTTGAGCAAAATGATTTTTCGAAACATAATATATTTTATTCAAAGTATTTTTCGCTAATATCGCAACTTTACCCGAGACCACTCAATTCGAGCATTAGAAAAATAGATTCACTTCAGAAAGAGGATAGGCCGTTCAAGAAACCTTTTAATCTAGATCTTTAGATTTCATGGACTATGAAGAATGCTATCAAGCACGTAATCGTCAAGACTGTAACAAATGGAATACAAATTTCAAGACATGGGAGGGGTTATTCTAAGAATGAACTAGTACAATCAGGGGTAACAGATATTCGTATTGCACGCAAGAATAAGGTTCCAATTGATCCGTTTCGGACAACCGTACATGAAGAAAACATTGAGCAACTAAAGGCATTCTTAAGTCAACAAATTTCAAAGCCTAGTACTGTAAAACAAAAAAGTGCTAGAAAAAATAAGAAGTAAGCATCTCCAATCGATATCTAAACAATCAAATTTTCACAACCTGTATTTTCAATTCCAAAAGCAGGATAATTTTGTGGATATATATAAATATATCCTCCCAATAATATATTCATGACTAGTGCCCTAGTTTCCGAAAGTATTTCTTCACTCCTCTCATGGCCTGTAGGGAATTTAATGAATAATGATGCAATCATACTTGAAGCCGATAAGACACTGGACGAAGCAATGAAAAAGATGAAAGAAAGAAACCAGCGCAGTGTCCTTGCGACACATCTTGGAGAAGTTGTCGGCATGGTAAGCAAGACCGATATACTTTATAAAGTAACATCCGAAGGAAAAAATCCATCCAAAATTAAGCTGCGAGAAATAATGACGTCACCTGTCCTAGCAGTCAATCCACAGAATACCATAAAGGACGCTCTTACAATCATGAATAAAAGGAATGTACGACAATTAATGGTTCATGCATACTCTGCTGTTCTTGGAATAATATCGCGCGAGGATATATCTAGGAAAATGGAAACCATTGCTCTTTCTTCAATCGATGAAGTTCTTCACGGAACACCAGTATGCATTATTGATACCAAATCAATTGAATATGTCAAAGATTCTAGTAAAGCAAAATTCAGCTGTGCATATTGCGGATCTCCTTTTGATACTAAAGAGGGTCTTTCTAAACATATTGATAGACTCCACAATGAATCTGGGATTTTGGAAGGCGATGTCAGACATCTAATGGAATAATTTTTTTACTTTCTAAAGTAACATCATTTTTTCTGTGATTTATCACTCCTTATAATTAGTAACGAATATTGTCAATTCATTTCCAAAGTCATTTTGTGGAGCAGTAAGTAATTCTTACGTCATATTTGCAAATATGGTCTGGATAGGAAAAATCATTATTATACAACGCTTCACAGATATACGATTTTTTTTATTTAAAATCGGGATGAGTTCGTAAATATATTTGCAAATGTCACATTTCATATAAATTTTTGAAAAAGATTTTATCATAATTTAATAGCATTGTTGAAAATTTTGAATACACTAAAGCTGTAACAATAAGTCGGTTGAATTCCTAAGGATCACAATTATTTACTATGAAGACATAACATGTGAACCTGATGATTTATTAGCAATTTTCTTGACCTGTT
>JARBAW010000186.1 GCA_029237505.1 Nitrososphaerales archaeon | reverse complement strand
GAATACTTAGAAGGAATGCAAACCTACAAAACTACCGAAAAAGGATTAAACCTCTTGAAAATGCATAACGAAATTGGTGAACTGCTTCAGACTCCAATTAGAGAATCAAGAATACAATAGCAAAATGGGGTTCAATTTTTAGAACTGTACGGTTGTCGCTCCCATGGGACGGTAACCCCCAAATTTGTTACTTTGGATTCTACTATATTTATTACTTTTTTCCTCATTAAGAGCTCCAATTTTGAAGAAGCTTTTTAAATAATGAATTCTGGAGGGACATCAAATAATTATGAGAAAAATAATTGTTTTGTCAATGATTTCATTAGACGGAGTAATGCAAGCACCTGGTGGACCGGAGGAAGATACTTCAGGCGGTTTCAAATATGGTGGTTGGGTTGCACCTTATTTTGACGAAGTTTATGATAAACTCTTGGTAAAACAACTCAAACCAGCAGATCTCCTTTTGGGCAGAAAAACATTCAAGATCTTTGCAGATTATTGGCCGGAGCGTGAAAATGAATGGGATGGTATTAATGATGTCACTAAATATGTCATGACATCTACAATGAAGTCAGATTGGAAAAATTCGGTATTCCTCAAAAGCTTGGTAGATATCAAAAAGCTCAAAAATTCTAATGGTTCTGATATTCAAGTTCACGGCAGTGGTAAACTCATTCAGCTTCTACTTAAGAATGATTTAGTAGACATACTCTGGCTCAAAATTTACCCATTGACTATTGGTAAAGGAAAAAAGTTGTTTGATAAGGGTACGATTGCTGCGGCGTTCACATTGATAGAGAGTCATGTTACACCGAGCGGAGTAATTTTTGCCAATTACAAGAGAGCTGGAAGAGTCAAAACTGGTACTGTTGGCACCTAAGAAGATGTAAAACGAGAAAAAATTTTTTTCTTATTTAGACACAAGTACTAAAAAGCTTAAACCTATTCCCATCTTAGATAAGATATCGGTGTCAGGGATCCAAGTGCATATATTCGCTATATTAATTCAGCAAATGCCATTGTATCATCTAGTTGAAATGTTACTATATGTTGCTGGTGCGATTTTATCCGCAGTTTTGGTTGTACTCTCTATAGTTTCATATCACAAGTCAGGTTTGAAGAAACTCCTGTATGCAACCACTGCGTTTCTATTGTTTGGATTGTTTCTAGTTTATGAAAGTTTGGAACATTTGTACTCATTGGACAATCCATTTACTGACATAGTGATACCTTTATCCGGATTGGCAATTATATTGTTCTTCTTTTTGGCAGTAGTCAAAAAGTCCTAATAGAGGAGACGAAAATAATTACTTTCAATTAGGCACATGTTAAATTTATTCAGTAGTTACACTATGTGTTGATTAGAATTTGTCCCAATTGATAGATTTTTTCCTGATATTTCAGACTTTGAATGGGATTATTTAAGAATCGACGTATGCTGAAGCAATATTATTTCGATATCATCATTATTACTATCCCTAGTACTAATCCATAGATAAAATGACCCATAAGACTGGCAATTGAAGGTAAATGACCTAGATAATGATTCCACACAGGGTAACCTGTTATTGGTTTGTGTATTGGCACAAGTGTGACAATCCAGAGTGCAAATCCATACAGCAATGATAGCATAAGAATATAGATATAATCAGAGCCAACAGAAATATCTAAAAGTAACAGAATAAACGGAAAGGCGATACCTGCTAATGATCCATTTAGAAAATGGAGAAAAAAAATATATTTTAGGTTAGGTTTCTCACTTGGGATTCGGAAAAATCTAGCAGAAAGCAATTGATTTTCGTGCCATTCAAATACTCCCAACAATCCCCATTTTCTCCATGAAGGGATTTCGCTTAAGGTCATTATAGTTGTTGCTAACATTCCTGAAAAAAGACCACTAACAATCATTTCTACTACCATGACAATCATTTCCTAATTACTTTGCTGTATTTAGGTCCAGATTTTGTAATTTCTTTGATACTAGGAAGAATACCGCTTAACTTTGTTCCTTTCAAAAATTTTACCTTTCTTAGTGCATTTTTTTGATTATTTGTTTTTATTTGTTCTATTCCGATACCACCCACTAGTATATGTGACACATGTAACTTTGATTCTAATACTCTATTTATTAATTTATTTGCTGCGCCAATATTATCTGCCAGAGTCATAGAAATCATAATCAAATCAGGATCATATTTGCTTGCGAAGGCTATGACGGAGTCAGAAGGTACGGAAGGTGCGATATTGGAGACAGAATATCCCTTGCTTCTTAGAAAGGATTCAATTACCATGCATCCCAAACTATGATATTCTCCTTCGGGCGTGCATATCAAGATCTTGGGAGAATTTCTATTCTTGTTCGGATTCCTTGAAATTCTTTCGTTGATTATTTTTACAAGGCTGTGTGCAGCGTTACTACAGATATGTTCGGTTGCTACATTCAATCTACCAGATGCCCACAATTCTCCCACGTTATACATCACGGGTGCAAGTAATCTTTCATAGAATCTGAGGAGACCATAAAACTGCGAATATCTTTCATATATATCAACCAGCGATTTTATGTCATTTCTTGTTAAAAGCTCTAACATTTCCTCTTTCATAGTAAGTTCCATTTTTTCTACATCCGTAGAATGACAAGCAATAAAGGAGATTACTTTTGGATCCTTTTGATACTCTATTGGAATATCCTCAACTACAACTTTATTGGATCTACCAAGATATTTAACAATCTCCTGTCTTACTTTTCCATTCTTGTTATCCCATTCGTTCCTTACAAGATAAGCATATGAATGGCCCTTAACTTTTTTGTCTCGGATAAATACCAATCTAAAACTCCTGATCTCCTAATAAAGTGCGAAGTCGCTAATGGGTATATTCGGGATCATCGGTGTTCGTAGGAGAATAATTATTCGCTGTATAAACATTTTTGCCACTCAAAGACAGTGAATTCTTATCTTATGAAATAGATTGTGCGAAGACGCAATAACAAAGACCGCTACTGTTGCGCCTATGCAATTACGAATTGTCATGAGATATTCTGGAGGCGATGCAAGGACTGATGTTCCAAAAACTAGGTAGAAATTATCAAGGAGCCACAATGTCAATGTAATCCATCCAATAGTACCTGCTATTATCGAACCTAATCTAGCGTCCTTATGTATAAAGAATATTGAAAAAGCTATACCAAAATACCAGATGCTCGCCAACGCCAGCCACACAGGTTCCAGGATTTCTGTCCTTGCATCCATCAAATAATATGTAAATCCTATGATTGATAGCGAAATGACAGAGGCTAACAAAATTCGTTTATTCAAGCTTGAAGACGTTCGTTCCTTTTTGGCCGTTGTATCATTTTCAATCTGCTCATTCCTTGCTATTTGTATCGAGGTTTCAAAGGTCTTTAGATGAAGCGGAATAATACCTGAAATAGAACCATCCTTTACTACTGCTTCATGTCGGAGACTGTCAATCAGGGGACGTGCAAGTGACGCTTTCACAGGCGTTATAAGGTCAATCCAGTAAGATGAAAGTCTTGGTGTTAAAAATGGAATGATGATAATCTTAATAGATTTTTTGAGGATATTGCCATAGCGAAGCATCATATCGAAGTAAGTGAGTATCTCCGGTCCGCCTATGTCAAATGTTCTGGAAACAGTTTCTTTCGTTTCTACCGATCTTGCCAGGTACTCTATTACGTCATCAACAGCAATGGGTTGGCATTTGGTCAATACCCATTTTGGACATACCATAAATGGTAATCTTTCAACAAGGTATTGTAGCATTTGAAAAGATCCTCCCCCTTGTCCCAAAATGACAGCTGCTCTAAATATAGTAACAGCGGCATTTGATTTTTTCAGAACTTCACCCACTTCCATTCTGCTTTGCATATGTTTGGATAATTCTTTTTGTGGTGCATTTGTTAAGCCTCCAAGGTAAATAACTCTCATCACGCCTGTTTCATTCACTGCTCTAGCAAAATTTTCTGCAGCAACTCTGTCACGCTCAGCGAATTTTTTCCATTCCTTCGATGATCCTTCCATAGAGTGTATGAGATAAAAAGCAATATCAATACCAGTTAGTGCCTCCACCAATTCAGTATAGTTGTGAGCATCAGCTTGCACAACTTCCATATCTTCCCTACCATTCTGAAAATTACTAAAAAGTGCACGTGCTCTTCTAGTCATACATCTTATACTCAAGTTTGTCGTGCTAGATGAAACCAGTAGCCTTCTGACAAGCCTTTGTCCAATAAATCCACTTGCTCCAGTGACTAGAATCCTGATTTTCTTTTGCTTGTTTGAAACGATATTATTGTTAGTATCAATTTCTGATTTGTTTGTTTCTAGAGTATTTTTGTTCGTCTCATTTATTAGTAGTTTCATTGAAACCATTTCACATTATTTCATTAAGAGGAAAATTGGCAATTTTTCTCTTTTCTTATTGTTTTTGCGTCCATAATCTTCCTGGTTGAGAGCTTAGCCCCTGTCATTCTTCCAGCCAACAATCCGAAGACGGCACCATAGACTAAATGGAATAGTAATGATGCGCCTAATACGAAATAATACAATCCGGCAAAATGATTGGCTATGGAATGAGCATAAGGATTGGCATTTGTTATCATGAATGAATCCAACTTGGGCTGAATTCCAAATGTTGCTAACGGAGCAAACAGTACTGCCCACAAAGATATTCCCAGGATTAAACCAAGATATACTCCGTGCTTCAAATTGTATGGAATTAGTTTTTTCCAGAAGAGTGCCACTTGTCCAAATATGTTCCCAGCAACAGTACCAGTCAATGTATGTAATGCCATTCCGACATATTGAGCGGAGGATGGTTCGTTAATACCTAGTGATAAACCTATCACGGCAAAAAAAGTTCCGCTTGGTGTACCTGATGCGGAGTCTATGACCTCAAGTAGTCCAGAAATTATCATTGCTGATACTAATCCCGCAAATGTGCAATAAACTATTAACATTTTTGGTGTACTTTCTATTTTTTGTAGTTGCATAACTGAATGCATGTCAGCCTTGTATTTAAAATAATGCCAACTTCTGGATCTAGTGCTAACTCATTTGCCTCCAGACTGCCTTTTTTCAACGTTAATCAATCTAGTGCCTTACTTGTAATTCCTTCTCGATCGTAAATTGGTCTCTCACTTCGTCGCCCTTGTTGTCATAGAATCGGCATTGTAAGTTATCTTGATATCAACAGATTTCTCTCGAGCCTCCCATTTCATTAAGATAAAGAAATAAAATTTCTGTATTATTCTAAGATAACTTCGTTACTACCGTTTGTTCCTTAGACAGGAACTTATCCCAAAGTGAACCAAAGATTATTCCTAAGATTCCCCAAAATACACCTATTGTGATCGCAGTCAAGATCCTGAAAGTATGAATCAAATCCATGGATATTTCTATCTTGTCTGGGCTGGAAGGCATAACAAAGTATGCCGTTACCATAATTGCTGCATATATTAATGGAATAAGTATCCTCTTCGAATACATTCTCGTCCTAATCCAAATAACAGCCATGCCTAATGCTGCAAAACCTGAAATCATAATGTAAGCCACATATAATATCTCGCGATAGTATATTGTCTCCGGATCGCCAACAGCTGGAGGATTGGCAGGATATTTTAGGGCTACATTAAAGAACAATACAAACCACATGATTCCTGCAAGAAAAATTGCCTTTTGTTTATTATTCTTTACAGGGAATTTATTCCTGGCAAATACAAAGACTACTCCAAACAACGACGCTAATCCTGCGCCATAAATAGCACCCCCCGCAAGGGCACCTGCCTTCTGCCAATACCTATAATCTATCAATTCCGACATTTTCACCTTCTCGCCTGAAGAAACTTGCTTTTGAACTTCTAAAGCTATTGCTTTATCAATAGTTGGTTCCACAATTCCAAGATTCAATAGAGCAAGGATAATGCCAGCAATAATGCCAGAGGATAGAGTGATTCCAACTAATGTCAATGCCTTCAAAATAATTTTTCACCGAAATTTAGCTAATGACACGGAAATCCTGCAGCGTGTCTCATGTCATGAGTAAACTCATGAATCCACTTAGAGTCAAACGCACTTTGGCCTTCCACTACACTGAACAGTTGTCCCTGGTCATATCCTACTACAAACATTGTAAATACCAAAACCGCAATCAGAAATCCAATTGCTACTGGTAAACCGCCAAATGACTTCACCGTGGTCTGCTTGGTAGTCGACATCTCCGTATGAGTAGGTATCGGAGTATATAAATTATAGGATAGTTTATCCAACAGGTTTTGATTGTTAAAGAATCTAAAATCAAATATACCTGCAAGACATACATGAAGTTTGCATCCCTAATGCATACGTATGTCAGAACGCTTCAAAAAGTTGCAACGAGATATGCACCTAGTAGAGCTCTTTCTTTTGATATGGTACATGTATTCAAAACTTTACAACTTATCCACGAGAAGGGGCATGTAAGCAGAGAAAATCTGTGTAAGGAATTGGAACTTGGGGAAGGAACGGTAAGGACACTAATTAGACACCTCAAGATGCACGGTATAATAGAATCCTCCAATGCAGGAACGAAAATGACCAAAAAGGGAAATTCATTATTATCAGACCTCCTATCCTCGTTGCCTTCTGAAACACGCCTTTCAAAATGCAAGATAACCTTGGGAAAACATAACTATGCAATACTCATTAAGGATATGAGTTATGCTGTCAAATCTGGAATAGAACAAAGGGATGCTGCAGTTAAGATGGGCGCGTCAGGAGCTACTACTCTATTGTTCAAGGATAAAAGATTTCTTATTCCGCAAACAAATTACGATGCGTTGAAAGGCGATGAAGAACTAGCAAAGCAATTAATTCAGAATCTCCAGCCTCATGAAGAAGATGTTATAATAATAGGAACAGATGATTCGTCAAGAAAGAGAGCAGAATTTGCTGCAAAAAATGCTGCGTTGATAACTGTCTTGAGTCATGAGAAGCACTAACTTGGATTTTGAAGTCTTTTGATATTGAAAAATTAAGAACTAGTTACAAGTTCAAAGAGTGGAGTGTCACAGTTCTCAATCTCGTCGAACCCAATTAATGATACCAAAATAAATAACTCAAAACATATACGAGCTATAGCAACATGAATTATCGTATGAATTTGTATTAACTATTACTTGATTAACGATCTAACAAATCCATTCATATCCAATTGCGCTAAATTCGTCAGATAAAACAGAACCGGCTAAGTCTATTACAATAATCAAGTTATTCATCCATGATAATTCCTGCGAATTCGTAAAGCCTGTTGTAATATTGAGACCCTTAATTTTACCACCTTTAACTACTCTGCTTTTTTCATGAGACCACCACATAAATTCCTCGCCTATCTCAGTTGTCAGAGTACCTTGCCAAGAACCATCAATAATTCCATGAGAATACTTTGTAATAGTGCCTGAGGCAAGATTTTTACCACTTGGATATTTCCCAACGCCTCTAATATCCGACATGAAAGTCATCTCGGTCGTTAGGCCTTCCAGTGGATGAACCTTTACCACCTTTAATCCTGAAATTTTACCCGTTTCTTCAAAGAGTTTTTGTCCTACTGTCATATTTGCTATTCATATTCAATTATATTTGAAATTTTGCGAATCATTTTGCACAGTCCGCGCTTTAGCGGTGCTAGCTTCTCTTTCCGATCAAAACGTGTTGAAAAATGACCATTTCCAATTTATGGAGTTAGAAATGGAATAAATTTTAAAGATGGGCTTCCAAAAAAAAGCATCGTGGATAGTATTAATTTTGTTTGTCTTGGTCAAACCGAGTTTGTAAAGGAATTAGGTAAGAAAGGCCAGTCAAGTGACATTACAACATATGATAGTAAAAAAGATGATAGAATTATGACCTATGTGATACCATCAGGCTTTCCTGACAAGATTCAACCATTGATTACTGCAGTAAATCTTGGAGAGTATTCTATAGTAAACGTCGACAAACTGGATAAGCATCTGGGTGAGCAAATAGTAGCCTTAGATCTACTGAAATTAGATAAAGGCTTTATTCTTCATTCTTACGGTGTTGACAGCGATGGACTTAAGAGTCTATTAAAAAATACAGTTGCGTCATCGTTCAAGGTTGAACAAGATATTGAAAGTCTCAAACAGAGTATCAATTCCCTAGTTCCGATGAAAAGAGAGGGACCAACAATTATCAACATAGATAACATATTTAATGTAAAAGGAGTTGGTGTGGTAATCTTGGGTATACTTAAACAAGGAGTTATCAAAGTACATGATGAGCTAACATTATTCCCTCAAAGGAAAACGGTTACGATTAAAAGTATTCAAATGCACGACAAAAATGTTGATGAATCAGATAGTCCAGCCAGAGTAGGTCTTGCTCTCACAGGAGTTTCTTTTGATGAGATAACTAGAGGAGACATTCTTTCCAACCATCCACATCATACTTCAGACTCGCAAGAATTGACTATCGATTTTGATATGGTTCCTTTTTATAAGAATGAACTATCAGAAACTCATTCCTATCTTCTGTCCATTGGAACTCAAATCAAATCTGCAAAGATACGAAAATTAGGAAGTAATAAGCTCAAGATTTTATCCGATAGTATATTTTCATTCAAAGCCGGAGATATTGCAATCCTCTTAAATCCAGATAGTAGAGACATACGAATTGTAGGTGCAGGAAGAATTAGCGTATGATACATTTCGATCCCAAATTATCTGGCAACGTGAATTTGAAACCAAAAATTAGTAAATTCTTAATAGTAACTTTATCAAATAGAACACATTGAAAGGATATAAAACAAACATCGAAAAAGGCACGTTAGATAACAATAACTTTAGGAGGGTATTGTATACATCAAAACATATCCAACTAGTACTAATGACTCTAAGACCAGGGGAAGAAATTGGAGAAGAAGTTCATGATGAAAATGATCAATTCTTCCGTATTGAAGGCGGTCATGGAAAATGCATCATTGATGGCCATGAATACGAAGTAAGTGATGGTGATGCAATAGTAATTCCAACCGGTTCAAAACATAACATCATAAATGTTGACAGCAAGTCAGATCTGAAAATGTACACACTTTATGCCCCTCCTCATCATAAGGATGGTATACTGCGACCTACTAAAAAGGAAGCCGAAGAAAATGAGGCGGAATTTGATGGTAAGACAACCGAATAATCTTACCTAAGAATTCCGTTTTTTATCATCAATAACCAGTTCTTTTTTATATCTACTGTTACTTCCTAACTAAACTGTAGTAACCCAAGCAATAGATATCATATTTAATTTACTTCTTCAATCTGCCTGTTATCATTAACATACAATCCAACAATTTTTCCATCAAAGTTCCATGAGGAAACTTGTTGGACAGCTTTACCAATTTGTGAATAATGATGTTCTCTGTTTCCTGGATTACCCGCACAATCAAAGTGGCCTACTACCGCTATTATTCGGGAACCATGTTTCTCTATTGATATTGCAACGGCGTTACGAATTAACGCAATGGTGTTAAAATTTCCTAATGACGACACGACACCATCTACCCCCGGAAATGTCACCATATCAACACCGTCGATGCCATACTTTTGTTTCATAAAATCTATTACGGGTTCCTGAGTTCTCCCATCAATACAGTTTATTGCAGTTCCAAATTTGAAATTCATTTCTAAATACCTTATTAGAGTGTCTGTGGAGTAGTTAATATTTTTCCAAAAAGCTGAGAATCAGCCATCTTCAAATGTCCTTCAACCATTCTGCTAAAAGGTAGAACGGTATCTATTACTGGCTTTATTTTTCCCTTGCTTACCCATCGTATTACTTCTTCTAATCCGGCCTTAGTTCCCTGTGTTGCTCCTAATAGATTTACTCCCTTAAAAAACAGATATCTTAAATCTATTGCCGAGTCATACCCAGTAGTAGCCCCCGTGGACACTAGAGTACCTCCCATCTTCAATAGGGTTAATTCCTGCTGAAAAACAGATTTGCCAATGTGCTCATAAATAACATCAACTCCCTGTTTGTTAGTTATCTGACGTACTTTGCTATGCCAGTCTGATTCACGGTGATTTACTACATGGTCCGCACCTAGTTGCAAGCATTTGTCCATCTTTTCCCTATTTCCAGCTGTCGCAATTACGTTACAATTGTATAATTTGGCGATTTGAATGCCAGCTATACCCATACCGCTGCCTCCACCCATTATTAGAACCGTCTGTCCGGGCTGGATATTAGCTCGGGTAACAAGCATATGCCAGGCAGTCATGCCAACCATAGAAATTGCCGCCGCGTCATTGAACGAAACATTGTCTGGAATTTTGACTACATTCACCTCTGCCATGTACGTATACTGAGCAAATGCGCCCCAGAGGGGACCAGTCTGAAAGCCCCATACCATTCTATCTCTGCAATCATATTCCTTGCCATCAATGCACTCGCTACATAATCTACAAGTCAAGTTGGGATGCACAACAATCCTATCTCCAACTTTGATGTTTGTTGTGACATTTTCTCCGACATCAACAACTGTTCCTGCCGCGTCGCTTCCCGATATATGAGGCATTGGAATCTTGATCGGTTCACCCCAGATGCCCCAGAGGTCGTTATAATTGTATGAAGCTGCCTCTACTTTTATCAGGACGGCATTGGGTTTGGGTTTTGGTACATCAATATCTTCGATCTTTACTACCTGTCTGGGATCCTTGCTATGTTCTCTATAAACCGCCGCTTTCAAATCTACTCGCCCGAAAATTTAGTCTGCATAGTCATATATTCATAATGGTGTTTCTCGATGAGCTTTTACGCTCCCTAACCAGGTTTATTGAAGCTTGACATTGAAAACAATACTTTTAGCGCAGGACCATACTATCCGACACAAAAAAATGATATCTTTCTCTTTTACATGCACTATTTTGAAAAAGTATCTTGACCTGAAGGATACCAAACTAGGGAAAGTAATTTTATTGAGATGTCATTCTTATTTGGTTTGAATAAAATAGTCTCTAGGTCGTCTTGCTGATTTAACTTGGTATTTAAGGAGGACACCTCCGAATCAAATTCTGACTGAATATTTAGTAATTGTTGATTTAATGATTCTAGGGACTCTTTGGCGTACTGTGCATCCTTTTTTTCTTTCATTGACCTGCTAATACCTCTCGCCAAATTGGACGTCCTTTTTCTTCCCATGAATGCACCTAATAGAGAAGTACCGATTGAAATGGCTGATTGTATATTTTGTTGCTTTACCTGATCATTTTCAATATTCATTTTCTGTTTGGCGCGCCTAATCTTTTCCTCTATAGCAGCCAATCTTGGCGCGTACTTTTTACGTAAAATATCTGCTGACTCATCGCGATCTTCTCTTACTTTCTGACCTATTCTGAGACGAAACTCTTTTTCAGATTCTCCGGGACGAGAAAGACTTTGTGTCAGGGGATCCTTATACAGAGTTATCTTATTGTTCTGAGACAACCACAGTATGAAATCTTTCTTCCAATCATCATATTTTTCAATCTTGTTAACTACAGGTGGCGGTTGTACAAAAAGAGAATTTTCCTTGGCAGGATCCTTTAAGATCTCAGAAAATTTCAAATCAATCTCCTGAGCATTTTGCCACTCAACTGGAACAGCATTATCAGTTACAGGCGTAATGAAAACTACGTCTTTGACAAGATCCATACCGGATTGCTTTTGAGAGAAGGTTAAGGTCGCTCCTCCTAAGATATATGGATGATAAACAATGTTCTCTATATCCACTGCATGCTTATTAATTGGAATAAAGTACTGTGATATACTGGGAGATATAGTCGGTCTCTGTCCGGGTTTATTGGTATCATGATTGTCTGGGATATCAGATTTTCGGAGATTATCATCTGTTTTTTCCTGGCCTTTAGTATTATTTGAAGAAGCGATTGATGTTGAGACTGTTTCAGGCTGTGGATCCAAAGATTTATGGATCTTTCTTAAAGGATCCATTAGGACCTTGATTTGATCTCTAATCAAGGGACCTCTCAAGTAAGACATTGCCATTCTAGTTTGGAATATCTCCAGACCATCTTCATGAGCATTTGACATGACAAAGATTCTCTTATCAAGTGCTGATAGTATCTTATCAATCTCTTTTCGCTCAAAAGACCTTCCCAGAGTTTGTGAGGCCCCTTCTAAACCGTCCAGTACTCTTTCCTTATCTTTTTCAGTCTGAAGGCGACCAATAAACCATGTTCCTGTATTTGATAATCCTTTATAATCCAAATCTACCGGATTCTGAGTAGCCAAAATGATCCCAAGTCCATATGCCCTTGCTTGTTTAAGCAAAGTCAATAGAGGTGTTTTTGATGGGGGGTTTGCGACTGGAGGAAAATAACCAAATATCTCATCCATGTACAATATTGTTCGCAGGCTCGTTGTCCCTGATTGAGAACGTAACCATCCTAGTAACTGATTTAACAATAGCGATACAAAGAACATCCTTTCCTGATCGTTCAAATGTGATATAGAAAATATAGATACTTTGGATTTACCCTTTGTGCCGTAAAGCAAACTTTGGATATCCAATGAGTCACCTTCCATCCATGTCGAGAAACCAGATGATGCAAGCAAGTTATTTAGAGATGTGATCAAAGAAAATCTTTCCTTTGCAGGGTAAAAAGATTCTGTGTCTAGTACCCCAATTTTACTTACTTGAGGTGATTGAATATGTTGTATTATAGAAGGAATGTCAAGATTCTTTCCTTGTTTCCATGAATATTCCATAATTGAAGATATGAGAATGTGTTCTCGACTTTCAATCGGATTTGCATTGATTCCAACTAGTGATAAAAGACTGGTAACAGTACTCAATATCTTCTCTCGAAGTGCTTCGCTGTCTTGCATTATCTCTTCAGATGGTACTTCAAATGATTTTAGAATTGAGATGGGGATTCCTGCATTGCTACCAGGTGTGTAGATTACAAAATCTGCTGACTCACGAAGACGTTTAATACGGACTTCATCTTGATTCCATTCGGCCAAACCTTTCTTCCATTTGTCGGCTTGCTGTTTTGCGTATTCTTTTGTAGACTCTTTATCTGTGGCATCTGCTGGATTCACCCAAGGTTCAAAATTTTCACCTGTGAGCTCAGGGAAAGTAAGAAGCAAGTTTGCCATATCGCCTTTTGGATCGATAATAATTGCTGGAATTCCATCTATGATAGCTTCTTCCAAAACTACAATACCAAGCCCTGTCTTTCCGCTTCCTGTCATACCAACACAGACTGCATGAGTAGTTAGATCCTTTGAGTCATACAGAATCAATTCATCATTACTGGTTTTTTTGCTCGAAATATCATATTTTTTTCCTAAATAAAAAACACCAAGCTTTTCATAATTATTATTGCTCATCTCGTACGTGGATTTACTATAGTCTTCCAAATAAAAATTTTATAATATCCTGGCAATTTTATCGTCAATCTTTCATAGCGTTACCCGCCTTGGAATGTAATAATTCATCTTAGCCGTCATCAGATAATCTTTCGCATGAAGTATCGATATACCGCAAGTGTTCATTTGGTTTCTAAGAAGAGCGTAAGGACTGTATTACACTACCGTCTGCTTCAGAGAAATAGACATGGCTTTGGCTTAGTGTTCTGAACATCCAAGATAGTAGCATTATTCCATCTTGGTTAACCAGATTAACACTGAGAATGTTCTATAGAGGTGGTAAATTAAGATCAAAATTTTAATAAAGATAATACGAAAATTGGAATTTACTATTGACGAAGTTTCTGCTAGAGGTTATCTTTGCATTAGCATTTGCAACCGCAATATTGAATATTTCATATGCCGACAATATTCATGACTTCAAACCAAAAAAGTGCATGTAAATGATATTGACATTGCATACAAAAAGTTTGGTAGTACTCTTGTTCTTGGAATCTTAAATTTCAATTAATCTTTTTACAATTTCGACTTCTTTATTTCAAAGTTCAAATCGAATTGTTAAATAAGAAACAACCATTGTTTTCAGAGCATATTGTTATAAGGTAATCTTGAATCCTTTATGGCGGTAACTAAAACTCATGTAAATATAAAATAAAAAATAAAAGGGCAGCAAATACTCTTATTGGGTAGCACAATTAGAACAAATGTTCTTGTCCTGTCCCTCAATATTCTTTTGCTGTAATTCAACGTTTTCAGTTCCACATACGTCACATCTTCCTTGCATTGAATACTACATCGCTTCAAAGTATTTATCAGTTAGATCTTACCAATGACGATCTTAACCTCTTAAGATCATTTGCAATAATGAGGTAATGATATGATTAGACTCTCAGTTAAACTAGATCAAATTTCTAATTCTACCTTACTGATTCTTCTGTTGGTTACCATTTTTATGAGCAGCTCCTAAATTTCTAGAGAAAATTCAAGCAAATGAAACAAAGAACGAATTACTTTGGCCTGAAATGGGTTTTCAGAACATTCAAGCTGTACATTTCTATGTCCACATCACTCTGTTAGAAATGTTCTCCTATCTTTCTTTTAGCTTCCTTTAATCCTGATTTTATGTTTTCAAAAGTATCACCGGCGGCTTCTTGTATTTCATTCAAAGAGTCACTTTCCAAGCCTATCTGTGCATCTGCTTGTATCTTACCTGATCCTTTTTCGTCCTTTTTCAAGCCTAGTTCTGTTCCTAACTCTAATTTTCCCAGAGTCTGATCTCCTTTTTCTACTCCAAACACTGTACCAGCCTGTATCTTACCTGAATCCTTACCTGCTTTCTCCTTTTTCATATTCCTTGTATTTGTTCTTGCCTTCGTACCTCTTGCCTTTGCCTTCACTTTTGTTCTTGCCTTCGTACCTCTTGCCTTTGCCTTCACTTTTGTTCTTGCCTTCGTACCTCTTGCCTTGGCACTCATAATATTTTATGAGTAACAAGTTATTTATATTAGTCAAAGGTGCTTGGATTATTATTAACTCCTTTGATATTTATTGAAGAAAAAGAAAAATGATGGAGTTGGTGGTTGTGATGAACAATAAACAACCATTGACCCATCTTAGCTCAAAGTTAGGCTGCGAATATGTAGTGCATCGTACAATAAAACTCTATACAATGTGAAAAACATAGATGTATTTTGACTAAGTGAAAAAGTACCAAATAGAAAAAAAGCTCAAATCGTCATAATACTTTACAATATGGTACTGTATCCGATATTATTACCGTGAACAATTTTCCTCTGTTCTGACTTGTACAAATAGTAACATTTTGAACGGAACGCTAATGTATTAAAGAAGATGTTGTTGTTTTGTAAGTTGATGATATTCAATATCTTGTAATTGAGTTCTTTTATCCTAATCTTTTTATTGGTGCTCTTTTGTGATTGTAAATTTATCTATAGTATTATACATGTCAGAATAATATTCGACTTTCATTAAGTTACCATCTATTTCGACATTTAAGCATCCATATCCTTCGTGTGCACTAGCTAGAAACGATTTCCTATTTAGTGGCTGTATGGATTCACCTCCAGTTCCTGCAACTACAAAGATAACTCCTTTTGGATGTTGATAATGATATTTTTCCTTATCAGAAATAATTGGTTTTGAATGCCTCTCATCATTAAATAACAGCGGGTAAGTTCGCTGATAGTTGTGCGAATGACCTTGCAGGACCAGATCAACACCAAACTCTTCAAAAATAGGATGATATGTTTTTGTCATGCTTGAAAATTCAGAAGAACTAGCGGAATAAAACGGCCTGTGAAAAAAGATAATCATCCAATCAATATTTAGATTTAATCTTGTTCTCAATAGATCATTTCTCACAAAGTCCAATTGTTCTACTTGATCAGATCTATCAAGCTCTGTAGATAGCGCCACAAAGTGAGTATTTAGATAATTGAATGAATAATATTGTTTTTCAAGTTCAAATTCATCCATATATCCTTGTAATAACTTGCCTTCAGTGTCATGATTTCCTAAAGAGATCTTGAATGAATTACCCGCAGATTTTATGATATCCAGCCAACAATCCAAAGATTTTTCATAAGAATAATCACCAAGTCCTAGATACAATTCTGGCTCCATGTTTTTCATCATTGAGAAAGTGCGGATTGCTTCATGATCGCAACCCCAATCTCCAGCCGCTACAAAGTTAAATCTCTCTGTGTTTATCTCTTGAGCCTCTACGAGTAATAATGGATTCAAGAATACTATATGGAACAAGATCGATATCGAAATTAGATATTGACGATGAAAACAAGTATCTGATATCATTGTTTTATCGAGGACTTGTCGTTACTGAACAATAAGACTAACCGCAGAGATTTCTATAGGTCTAAATTGTCTCGAGTCAGTTTCATGAATACTGAGGAACTACGATGTTCATATAGTTTTTTTGGGCAATGCAAATCCTTGATCTCAGAAGTACGCCCTGTCTACAACATTATTTGTAAATTATTAGTATCGACTTTAGATTCATGAACACTGAAAATGATAAACACTACTATTCAATAGAAACTATAGTACTGCTTTTGATTTTCATAAGTCTATTCTGAATATTCTTATTCCAGAAAGCGAAATTTTTTCCCATCAGAAGAATAATGGTTTTGAGTGCCGAATTGTTGATTTTAACATTAGACAGCTTCAATACTTCATAAATAATCCAACCAATTAATATTCCTAAGATACTGAGTGTGACAATCAATGCGTAATGACTAACCATTATACCAATATGGTAAACTACATTATTTTCAATTCTGTATCGATAATCATTGATATAATCATGCCCAAAGAACCAAGCATTTTTGTCCTCTATGCCGTAGAATAGTAAAACAGCAACAGGAATAGCAACAATTGAAATATGAAATGCTCTTCGACCACTACAGATCTTGAAGAAATTATGAGACGAATCACTCTTTTTAGTTTTTTCCTCCAAACTTAGCAATTTACACTATCAAGAACAGTCAACCTAGGTCATTCTTATTTGAATTAGGAATGATTATCGTATAGATCTAAAAGACCATATAGATGTATTGTATATCTAGGGATTTAGTATATAGTTTATGCTGAATTCTCTTATTTAGGCCTGTGTTATTCATATACATAGGAAGTGTTACCTGAGATGAGTATGATTGATACAAAATTTTGATGCGGTACACAGAAACAAATTTGTTTGCAAAATTTAGGAAATTTAAGAAAACTAATAAATAAATAACATTAACTTTAAACTGATATGCTTTATCTGCTGCCCTTCCTGACAAGATTAAATTTGAATCTTCGGAAGGTAAATAATCGAGTTGGCAAATACCTGAAGACTCCAAATGCAAAGCAGATTCATGATGTTAGGACAGCTATTAGGCGGCTCGATGCTACTTATCTAATATTGCCAAAGAAAAATAGAACTGGCTCATCATTATCGGATTATGTTTTGAAATGTAAGGAATTTTTTAAAGTTAATAGTGAAATTAGAGATTTAGATATCATATACGAAAAATTACAAAAATATCCTTCAAACGCACAAAAGAATGGAGTAATTGAGACATTGAAAACATCGAGAGATGCGAATTTAGAACGAGCAAAACTAATAGCACAGTCCTTAAAAAGTTCAGACACTACCAAAATCATAAATAAAATTGATGTTACTGAGAAAGAGATTCAAAAAAGATATGATAAAATGATATCGAAACTGATATCCCGGATAGAATCAACTTTTCCTGCTGTCCTCGCCGATCCATTGAGATTTGAGGAATTACATGATCTTCGGGTTGCTTGCAAAAAATTGAAATATTTATTGGAGTTGTTACCAGAAGAAAACAACAATGTGTTGAAAACAAAAAAAATTCTTCAAAAAATTCAGGATATTCTTGGTACTATCCATGATTATGATTTTACTATAGACTATCTAAGCTCATTGATACACACATCGATTGAAATTCAAGAGATTATATCTAATGAAAAGGAAGAGAGGAATGCAAAATATGATGATTTCCTTAGATTTTGTAGGAGACGACTGGACGTTTCACAGGATTCATTCTTGATTTTGATAAAAAGTTTAAATTAACAAATCAAGCGAGTTATCGCATAATTCTAATAAAGAATTTCATAAAGCGTCGTTATCATTATTGTTACCACTTGGTTATTGATTTTTGAAAAAGTTAGTATCTTCAGAGCAGCGAACTATTTCGTAGTCAATCAGGTTATCTCCTATCTTTCCTGCTAGATCTATGCAATCTTGCATCGCTTCATCTGCCCCTTTGTAGGCCCCTGAGTTTTTGAATGTATTCAAAGATATCTCAAAATCCACTTGCTTATTTTTTATGTCATCTATCAGCTTATTGAGATCGTCATAATCTTCGGGGTTTGTGCTGGAATCAGAAGATTGATTAGCAGTACTGTTATTTTCATTATTTGAAGTTCCAGTCAGCTCACTATCACCTTCTGTATTAGATGTCAGGGTTGTGTTATGAGTAGGAGTATTTGTAACTGATTCAGTATCAGTTTCAGTCTGAATTGACTTTGTTACTAATTCAGTTGCCTCAACCTCAGTAAACTTACCTGTATTCACAAGTTCATCAATCAGATTTCTTTGTAATAGATATTCTGCACCTGATTTCGTATCCACTGATGCAGCTTGTTCAGTATCCACTGATGCAGCTTGTTCAGTATCCACTGATGCAGCTTGTTCAGTATCCACTGATGCAGCTTGTTCAGTATCCACTGATGCAGCTTGTTCAGTATCCACTGATGCAG
>JARBAW010000185.1 GCA_029237505.1 Nitrososphaerales archaeon | reverse complement strand
ATTTGCCTATAACTGAAAAAGATAACGATGTATTATTAAAAACTCTGTCATGCGCAGTTTGTGGATATGATGCGCGCGTCTTTAGAGAAGGCCATAGAAAGGTCAGACCTCCCATTGTTTTAGGACATGAGATATGCGCAAAAACTTTAAATACATTATATTTGCCAAATCACCAAGTAATTTCCGAAGATACAAGAGTTATTGTTTCTCCGCTGATACCATGTTTAAATTGTCATCACTGTAACATAGGGTACTTTAATTCCTGTAATAATCTTAACGAAATTGGATCAAGTGTTAACGGTGGATTTGCCGACTACATAAGCATTCCTAAAAATAATATACTAATTAATGGTATCGTTCCTATTGAAAATAATATAAACAATGATGAAGCATCGCTTATAGAACCGTTGTCCTGCTGTCTTAACGCACATTTGAATTTCAATATTCCAATTACTGGTGAATTTGTTATAATTATTGGAGATGGTCCAATTGGGTTAATCCATTTGCAAATATCAAAACTCTATGGGGCAAAAACTATAGTTGTTGGTAGGATTTCTTCAAGATTAAATGAGGCCAAATTAATTGGCGCGGATCTAGTAGTTTTGAATAATACCCCCGATGAGTCCGTAAAGAAAATTTGGGATTATACTTACGGGAAAGGAGGAAAATTAATTATTGTCGCTACAAGCAATCCGGAGGGCATTGATTTGGCAATCAAATTAGCAGGAAAAAATTCATTAATTAGTTTATTTGCCGGAACATCCAAGAATAAGGTTCTAAATATCGATCCCAACTTACTTCATTACAATCAAATAACTCTAAGTGGCAGCTTTAGTTCTACTCCAAAGGTAATGAAAAAGGCCATGGATCTGGTACATCAGCAGAAGATTGATTTGAGAAGATTGATAACTCATCGATTCTCGCTTGATGAAATAGATAAAGCATTTAATGAAACTGAAAGTTACAATGGCCTTAGATCAGTCATAAATTCCTTTTAATTTCAGCTTATAGGCTTGGTAGTCTCAGGTACAAGCTCGTATTTGGATTTGTAGCCTCTAGGATTTATCATAAGTCCATTGTAAATAAAGGTTGACGAATTTCCTATGATAACCGTGGTAATCATCCCCAACATATCATTAAAATCTAGTAATTTCTCTAATGTGGTAACTACAATTTTCTGACTTTCTCGGAATGCGCCCTTCACAATTGCAACAGGTGTATCTGGTTTTCTATATTTAAGAAAAATATCTCTAGTATCTTTAAGCTGATGAATTCTCTTTTTACTCGCAGGATTGTAGATTACCGTCACATAATCTCCCAAAGCGGCAGCTTCTACTCTCTTGACAATAATCTCCCACGGTACTAAAAGATCACTCATGCTCACCACCGCAAAATCAGTCATCAGCGGAGAACCAATTAGTGCAGAACAAGAATTCAATGAAGAAACCCCTGGAACACATTCAACATAGATTCCTTTATCATTTTTCCACCTCTTATCGGCAAGAATTTCATAAATCAGTCCTACCATTCCATAAATCCCAGGATCTCCTGAGGAAACCAGCGACACTACTCTTCCTTTTTCAGCAAATTCAATCGCTTGATTGGCTCTATCAACTTCCTGAGTCATAGCATATCGATAAACCTCTTTACCCTGAATTAGATCTTCAACTAATGAAACATAAGTATCATAACCTACAATGATTTCGCTTTCCGCAATTACCTGTTTGGCCCTAAAGGTCATATGATCGTGATGCCCTGGACCAACACCCACCACGTACAATTTTCCCTTGCTATTTTGCATATATACATTAGAGATTTCAGATTAATATAATATTATTTCTAATCGACTCAAATGTAATTTCAATTTTAATTCATCATAGTTGCAGCGAATGTGGAAAATGTTAAAATAAAATCCACATCAATGTCATACATGGCGACATTGGATGAATTCTCTAAGGGATCTTTAGACAAGATAATAGACAATGTAGTCTCATGCCTCCCACTGATAGAAAACATGTTCAAGGATCAAAACAATGAATTTAGAAATGAGATTGGAATAGAAAACAGGAGAGACTTTATCCTTGGCTCTGTGTGGTGCATCATACTGGAGAAGTATATTATTGCCAACTACCTTCACTCCGGCAAAACCATTAATTACGAGAATGGGTTGGAAGTCAGTAGATATGTATTGGATAGAATATCTAAATCAGACCTTTTAATGTCCACAAAAAATGTCTGATGAATTTGATTGATTAGTTACCCATTTTGGATTATTTATTGTACCACTTTGATGGGGGATTATTCTGTTTCATGAAAATTAATTAATGGGGTTTGTCCCATTCATTTCCTAACTTGGAAAAAAATCTAGAACATCCAGAATTCTTCAAACTAGGTATCACAATAATTTACGCAATCGTTATTGCATTAAGTATTGATGCATCAAAGGCAATTCTTATTCCGTTCTATTCCATACCTTCAAACTTCTTGTACGCTATTATTCTCTTTTATGGATATTTCTTCATAATAACGGGTTGGATTGAGTATCATTTCTTAACACAAAGATTTAATGGGATAAACCGAGCTATAATACCAACTTTTGTAATTGAGATAGGGATACTATTCCTTTTCTATTATGTCATAATAGCAGGGAGCGAGAATGGCGCAGATTATTTGATCCCGGATGTTTATTTGTTTGTCACGCCTATTATTTTTCTCCTTTTGACTCTAAGAGATATGTATAATGCTAATAACTACAAAAATGAAAACCTAGTCCACTACAGAAACTTATCGCGGAATTTTCTTTTTATCTCTATCATAATTTCATTGTCATATCTAGCAGAAACATATGCTACTGGTTTTCAATCTTTTGGGATGTTTGCATTCTATAGGGATTTAATATTTGCATTATTGACCCTAACACTGATTGTTATATACCGGATATTGAGGTGGCGAGAAATCAATTCCGCTCCTTTAACTTCTTGATCCAATCAACTTGGACTTGAAGGTCAGAGAATTTCCTAAATGGGACTTTAATATAATATCTTGTTTAGGATCCCATCTCGGACATATTATTCAAAGTTCTGGTTGCAGTTATATCAATTGAACTGCACTGTATTATAAAATCTAAAATATTGAATTTTGGATTCAAATCGTCTTACCCAATTACGTCTATTTATAAAGAAGAGATATACAAGCCTAGTATATACCATGCAGAAGGTCATCTTTACCGACATTGATGGAACGTTATTGGATTCTCGTTCTCCAGACATGGATAAAGTGAAAGAATTGGTAGACATGACTTTACAAAATGGTATTCATTTGATTTTTTGTTCTTCAAAAACGGAACAAGAGCAAAATAAGATTAAATCTCAAATATACTTACACGAACCATATATCGTAGAGAATGGGGCGGCAATAATAATCCCAGTCAATTATTTTAAGAAAACTAAGCTACCCAATTCAAGGATTTCACAAGAAAACTATATTATCGAAACTGGAGGTTCCGCAATTAAGATCAGATCGTTTCTAAAAAAGATTAGGGAAAATTATGATATCGATTTTAAGGGAGTGTCAGATCTTAGCGTATCCGAACTTTCGAATATTACTAAACTCTCTCAAGATTATGCTAGACGAATGATGGACAGGAAGTATAGTGAAACAGTGGTTCAGATAGATAACAAAAAATTTGCAGAATTCGCACGTATTATTGAGAAGGAAGGATTAAGAATCATTCCAGGTAATCAATATTTTGATATTACTCTAGGTAACGATAAAGGAACAGCTGTCAAAATTATGATTGATGCATTTCGTAAAGAATTTACAAATAACGTCATTTTCTTTGCAATTGGTGACAGTAAAAACGATGAATCCATGCTATCATTAGTGGATTTTCCCATGTTAGTTCAAAAACTCGATGGTAGTTGGGAAGATTTGAAATTTGACAAGCTAAATATGATAAATGGTGTGGGTCCAAGGGGATGGGAGATTGCACTTGAACTTATTCTCAAATATCCAAATACGCCATGATCTTTATTCTATTCAAGCTTGTTTCTGAAATTTGAATTTAGTCATAGTTATTTGGTCAAAATTAAACAGAAAAACCAATATGTTTTATCTAATTCAGACGTTAATCGCTATTAAATTCTACCAACACTTACAAAGGTTAATTATTTATTATCTATCGTTTCAAAATATTATGTTCCTTATCAATCTGATGGGAGAATTGGTTTATCTGCTGCATAACTCGGTAAAACAACCTCCCACCAGGTTTTAACTTTTTCTCCAAGTCGAAAGGATTTGAGCAATTACTGCCAACATCACTTTGAATTGATAATAGACAGAAGAATGGAAGTATAATTAACTGTAATTAAGACCAGAAAAATGAGATGCATAAAAAAGCCCTCGAATCACTTCATAAGGTAATATTCATTTCGAGATTCAGAATAATCCTAAAAATTTATAAACTCATTTACTTAAGAGGACGTTTCATATGTCATTGAGTCTGGACCAAACCAAGGAAGTTCCGGGGCCCCAAGATCGCCTCAAAAGTACTTTAAAATATATCATGATTGTTGATGATGAACCAGACATTCTCGATTTACTTCAAGGTTATTTGGAATCAAAAGGTTGGAAGATAAAGGCATTCATTGGTCCAGGTATCGCACTTTCGAGTATAATGATGAACCCAAAGTTGTACTCCCTAATAATAACGGATATACGAATGCCAGATATGTCCGGTATAGAGTTCATAAAAAAAGTGAAAAGCATGGATAATAATATTAAGGTAATATTTATGACCGCATTTGAGACGGAAATAGATGAACTTAGAGAGTTGAGTGATGTGGAACCTTTGAAAAAACCCATTAGCTTAGAAACCCTGGTAAGTTTAATCAAAAGACTTAAGGATATTCAGAAAAAGGACGACAGATTTTATACGTGTTCTCAATGTGGAGATAGCGGTGAAAGCCCTGAAATTATAAGGCATAGGCCCACCTGTCCCCACTATTAAAGACAACAATGAATTGTAAGAAATTCGGTGCGAGACTAGATTCAACCAAAGAGGTACCATTTCTAATGAATTCGAAAGAATATGATTAAAAATTATTAAATAATTAATTAATATGATTTTTTAGGACAAATTAAAATTAAAACCCGCTGATTAGTAAGGAACTACTTAGTTTAATTATATTTATTTATGACTCAATTTGAGTTTTATCAAATTCTGTCCACCTATTTTAGTAACTTCAATAAGATTTTCTCGTTCAAGCCTCTTTATTAGACGCCATAAGCTTGTTTTTGGGAGTATGAATTTATTTCTAATTTCACCTTCAAACGCCGCTCCTTCCTTTTCTGAGATATAGACAAGTATATCCCTCTCCTCTGGTTTTAGATTTCCTTTCTTTCTAATAACATCAGAAACAAAGTTCTGCAGGTCCGATTTTCCAGAGGAGTCCTCCTTATTTGTTTGTTCTTCATTAGGCGATTGTTGTTCAATCAAATTGTTTTCATTACGATTACTGACTTGATTGTCAGAGCTGTAGAAATTATTTTTGCTAGTCGGTGTTTGCATCTGCGAACTAGATTTTCTTCTGTACTTTCTTAACATGAAAAATCCAACCAATGCTGCAATTGGAATTATTGCCAAATATGTCATGTTTGAATACAGAAATGGATGTTCCTGACTCGGGAGATCAAGACTGTTCAACGCCAAAGTAGCGTATTCTATCGCCTTAGGATAATTACCCTGAGAAAATTCAATATTTGATTTTGAGACAAATTCTGACGCTTGAGAAGTATCTACATTCATGTTTTGAAATTCTTCCATTTTTCTGGTGGCATTACTTATCATATCCTTAGAATCTTCAAAAGACTCTGTTATGGTTGAGGACAGGTCACTTGCGTTGGTCGCAAGACGTTCTGCGTCTATAAAATTACTCTGATTTAATGCAGTCTTTGCATTGCTGAGTATGTCTTTGACACTTCCCATATTTATCCCTAAATGTTCATTTTCTGCTTTTGCTAGATCTAATTCTGCAGAATTTATTGATATTGTAGCTTGTTCTCGTGTTCCAGCATAGCCAATCACATAGTCGATAGAAATTCTTCCCTTGTCAAACGATAACAAATTCTGGCCACCTAATTTTCTAATTAATGATGGTGACTGTTCTCCTAAGTTAGTTACGACTGCATCATTAGGCAATTTTACTGTAAATGGAAATGCAGAATCAATAAGAAAACTCCATTCTCTTTCCTGTTTATTTACTAGATCCGGAGTTTGGTACGTAATCCTTATTTGCGATTCGTTTTGAGAATTAATATTTATTTCATTAGTTACAGAGTTGAATGTATAGACCAAATATTTCGATAAATAATTTCTCACCAAAATGTCATTGATATTGCCACCAATTAATGGTAACGTAATTGCACTAGTATTGGTTTTGAGACGAAGATCATATTGCACAATTGAGTCACCATTGGATAAGATGCCGATAAATACGGAGTTAACTTGATATTCAATTTGAGAAAAAGCCTTATTAAAGTTACTACAAAAAAGAACAACCAATACAATTAAAATGATTACAAGTGCAAATAACTTCATTACAAAAACCACCTCGAACAAAAAATATAGTTAACTAACCTTAAATCATCAATATTAGGGAATTTGCCAAATCCCAGTAAAGTAGGCAAATCGCAAATCATGAATAGTCTGTGTTTAATTTTCATATGATTTGTTAGGTTGTATTACTGATATTGAGATATTTTTTTAGATCACTTTTAGAGTATTGTTCAATCCATTTGAATTTTCTCTGAAGAGTGCTTGTATAAATTTTTGTCCAATCCAAATCTACGTATTCGCACCATGATTTGAAAACTCGTGGATCTATATAATTCCTTAATGAAGTACCCAGATTATAATCTCTAGTTTCTTGCTGAAGTCGAATTTGGAATTCAAGTTTTTCAATTCGTTGTTCTTTCTTTAATTTTTGTAAGTCTGTTTTCCATTTTTTCTCTTTTAACTCAAGTTTTAGTTCCTTAATTTTCTCCTTCTTATTGGCTAATGATTGTTCAAATTTTTCCCATGACTTCTTGCTTGCTGGATTTTTAGGATCTATTCCTTTTTTGTGATTACATGTTATGGCCGCCTCAAGGTTTGCAATTTTTGCAACATATATTTTCTTAAACTCGCTTTCATTCTTGCTAACTTTTAGACCCGGTGAAGAAAGATGTTTTTTTACGATTGCAGTTGCGATGTAAGTTCTGAAAACCTTTGCAGTCAAGTTAGGAAGGTTGTCTTTATCTATTGACCTAAGGAATTTATTTACTTTAGATGAAGTTATGTCTTCAAAGATTTCGTCAGTTTGATTCTTTCCTTTCATAAAGAACATTAAATTTTCATAGAGCGCTCTTGTATCGGCACTGGATATCTCTAATGTTTTTTGCCAAGGGACACTATCTTTGCCCAGAAAATTGAATTCTATCTGAACCTTGTCATTAACTTTAGGAAATTTGAGATGTTCTACTCTGAGGGTAGAGGCGCCTATAGTGTCTGCTTCATCAGGATCTTTTTCATCACCGACTCTCATGGCCAACTTGTAAATAAGATAACAAACCGTAGCGACCTTTCTTTTGGTTGTATCTTTGGCATATAACATCTGATTAATAATTTCCTTTTCAATAGAACGAATGTAACTTTCTAATTTTTTTGCCGTTTCATATTTTGCTTTATCATTATCTTGTCGCAGATAGGACGAGTCATGCAACCAGACATATTTTCTCTTTCCAGTTAAAACTTCTATCCACGAAGCCAGCCATGTCGAATAATGATCATGGACAATCATCTTCCATGGACCTTCAGGAACAGACGCATTTTCTCCTAGGTTGAGCGTTACATCATTAGGTGTAACTCGAGGCTTCCATCTTCCTCTTAGCGGGTGCAGTCCTCTTCCCATGAATATTCCAGGCGGCTCAACCAACCAATTGGCAACATCAACTTCTATTCCGTTTATTTTGGCTTTCCCATAAATCGATTTCAGTTTTTCCTTTTCCAGTTTTTTTTCCTGACTGATTCTTCTTTTCTCTTCTCTGGGAAGTGATTTTATTCTTAGTTTTTCAGCCTCCTTTATTTTTGATTCCTTATCAACCAAATTGAACGCCTCAGTCATGTCAATTTCATCGATACTTTGTACGGTTTTGAATTTAGCGGGTAGTAGTTTCTTCAGATCAGCAATAAAGTTAGATTGAAAGACAGGATCTTTCACGTAATGGGTATCTTTCTTTTTTGCCCAAGAGTAAATAATCTCCTCTTGTTCACGATTTAAGAAAAGAATTTCTCCCTTAATTTTGACATTAATCCCCCGTTGAACATACTCAGGAGGGAAAGCTACACCATTATGTTCTAGTTCTGTCCATTTATTGGAAGTGGTTACTTTAGACGATATGGTCAACTATGTTCAAAATGTCTATCTAACTATTCTTAAACCTTATCCGTTTAGATAATCTAACTAATTTCTTTTGCTATTCAATTGATTTATTTATTATGCAGATAAACAGTAAGAATGTGAATTCAACTCAACTGGTAAATCTTCCAGTTAAACTGACATTCAAAATAAGTAATGTGTCTGAAATCAGGGCAATGATTGATAAATTCATTGAGTACTACCGTGACACAGAATCAGGGGAATTTAGTTGTAGAATTTTGCTACCGCGTGATTTGAAATCCGAAGACGATGTAAAAAGATTGGGCGCCACTATACATTCAGAGATAATGTTTTCGCTCAAAAAGAACAAGTTGACTATGAATCTTAGAGATATTCGTTATATTCACGACACTGACAATTATGGTTGGTTGTTGCTTAATCCAAAAGCGGCAGAAAAATTATTATAATTCAGACGATCCTTGCTTCTGTCGAGTACTTTTGAATTTATTCATTGCGAAAGGAACTTCGAGTTTCAAGATGCTGCTCAAAGTTATGGAAATTACTAGACCAATAAGTAAACCTCCAACTAAATCACTCAAATAATTTAGTCCAAGAAGCAGATTCGATAACATAAGCATTGGTGGCAATATCCAGAGAAGTCTTGCAAATTTTTTACTCTTTAGTTGTACAATCGTTCCTACAATGTATGCCAGTGATGTTACGATGGCCGTATGGTTAGAAGGATACGAAAATGAGCGGGCCTCAGTCATTAAACTATCGCTTTCGAGCCGAAATCCTTTTGGTAGTTCAGGTATCCTTTGTGTTTGAGGTGGATTTGACT
>JARBAW010000184.1 GCA_029237505.1 Nitrososphaerales archaeon | reverse complement strand
CATATTTGTTTTAGAAAGAGAACTCGAGAATTCATTTGATACCAACTGAACGAACTGTTTACTAAGAAGTAATTTTAGCACACCCACTCTACAAGACTCAAAAATCTTAGGAACAACATTTTTCAGGTTATCAAATGATGTATATGAATATGGACCAAATACAGGAACTGCGTTTGGTCCCACTACACATCTTCCATCACTTCTAACAATCCAATGGGGATCCAGAAAAGGATATTCTGTATTTCGCGGTACAGAATAGATACTCATTTTGGTAAGAGAATTATATTTTTGTGGAGCTATCCAGTATTCTCCTCTGAAGTGGAGATCTGTGTATTCTTTTGCAAGATCAAAATTGTGAGCAATATTAAGCGAATTTCCACCTGCTGTATTGATTATATAATCAGTAGTAACATCTTCAACAGTACCTTTTATTGTCATTTTTCTATTTGCATTTGAGTTTGTGTTGTGTTGAATAGTTCTAAACTTGTTCTCAAGCGATATCTTACAACCTAACTTTGTGGCATCTCCCATGAGTTTTTGATTTATAAGGCCATAATTGGTTGAGGCATCTCGAAGGCAAACAAGCCCAGCTTCGCATTTTACGTTAGGCTCAATCTTCAACATCTCGTTCTTGCTCAAAAATTTTAAATCCTCCTCTCTCAATCCATTCTTCTGAGCCCATTGAATATGTTTAGATAAAGTGTTAATTTCTGTCTGATTGGTTGCAATTTCAATAACTCCATCCTCCTTAAATGGCAAGTTATGGAATGTACAGTATCGTTTTAACATATCAAATCCCTTTAATGCATTCGCAGCAGTTGATGATTTTTTTTCTGGATTATAATAAAACGGAGCATGGACTTTTCCAGTATTTCTAGTGCTCGTATGCATTGCAACATTTTTTTCTTGTTCCATCACAATAATTTTTGAATCTGTTGTAATGGAAAGAAAATAGGCAATAGCACACCCTAGAATACCCCCACCAACAATAGTAATGTCATAACTCTCTTGCAAATTATGTCAACCATCACAGTCGATTAATTTATTGAAGGAATTCTTGTTAGCACAGTTTTTCATAATACAACTCAGGTGGAGTATCACTTCATCTTCTTATTATTGTGATTCTGATGAAAATCTAATGATTTGTAGAAGGCTACTATCGAAGATGCATTCAATATTTTTCCCTCAAATAGTAACTTTTTAATTTCATCAATGGTTAGAATTGCAGTTTCTATTATTTCCATAATACCTAACTGTTGCCTCTTTTCGTCAATTAAGTCATAACCTACAAACAAATTGCCTGTTTGTTCAAACATTGTATAATCTAAAGTATATGAACCTAAGCTGATAATATTATTTGCCCTATAACCAGTTTCTTCCTTCAATTCTCTGTTAGCTGCCTCAATTGGTGTTTCGCCAGTATCAATATATCCGGAGGGGGCTTCAATTTGATACGATCCAACCATATGTCTGTAGCTCTTGATTACAAGAATTTCATTATTTGAAACAAAGGGTACTATGGTGGAGTAATCTTTTCTCTTTGCCCTTGTATAGATCTTTTTTTTATTCTTAATATCCAGTAGATCCTCGTATAGTTCGATGTACTTGTTTGAGTATATTTTCCTTGATGATTCAAACTTCCAATCTGATGGTAATTTCATGACATAACTCATCTGTTTCCCGTTATTTGGTTTTTGTAAACTAATACATTTCAAGTATCTGGCTCAGAATTCTAAATTATTCCTGCTCAATAATTCTAACTAAAGTCTTTTTCTTAAACACAATTATACTATTAGACTCCGGCAAGCTTAACATTTCCATACAAGCATGCATTTTGTAAATCCTTAATTTCATGAGGCTTGTGCTTTCTGATCTCAACTATATATCCACTTGTAGAATGGTAAAAAATAACCATATCAGTTGGATAAAGTGAAAGCATAGCGTGGTTCTCAGGATCTGATGACATGTGTCTCAAATGTATCCTTTCCCATGAGAATAACTCATCAATGTCTCCTCTAAAGTGGAAGTTACTACCACATGGGCATGCAGTATCTCTCCAATTTCCTTCGTTATTTTTAAGCCATTTGTTTGCTCTTCTGGCAGGCCGCAATATCCCAAGTATACGATGGTTTCAACATATATACTATTTCTCTGCCTAGCTTTTTGAACATGCAGAATATTTCAATTAATTTTAGTGTTGCTTTTTCCCTGCCTTTTGTATTAAAGCATTATTAGAATCAATACCATTCCATATAATCTCAAATCCAATTTTTGGAATAAGCAAAGTAATGCATTTCTCGGGGATATCATTCTTGCTTAAGAAATTGATTGCATCCTGGAATCTGCTAATTTTATCAAGTTCTGGTAACATCTTGTTAATTTTGTCAACAGATATCATGTAGTTATCTATCAACAGAAAATTACTTAATCCGTTTATTTTTGTCTCTTTTGAGGTCTTATGATTATTATTTGATTGAAGATGCCTTACTGTTTTCAGTATTGATTCAACTGGAATGTCGTATTTATTCGCTATTTGATCAAGAAAGACAACCCCATTTTGATAATCTTCAGTTATTCTTTCTAATTCCTTCATAATTGTATCTTGTAATTTAGCTGTAATATCATCAATAATCCTGGAGTCTATTTCCTTCAAATATTTGATTATTGGACCAAACGGAATCTCGTCCTTCTTGTAAAATATTAATTGTTTTTTGTCTATAAACTTTGAAAAAATAGAGTCAATCCCTATCTTGTCTCCATTTTCAGAAATATAGTTATCCTTGTTTGCAGCTATTAGTAAATCAATTTCGATTGTGTTGGCAATTGTTGTGCTCAAGTCTTTTATTTTTTCTAATTTTCGTTTCAAATAATCACTGGTCCAAAAACCTACTATCTCAAAATACACCCTAACTCCAGACTTTTCAAAAAGAAAATCTGGGATGAATGCCTTACCGTCGGTTAGAATCAATGGATCAGGCTCCCTGGATAATTTCCAGTTAGTAGAGAACGTAAGAAATTTATTCATAAAATTCTTTTCAACATTACTATCAAAAAGAGCATCATTGCCAAGCGATGACTCAAGACTAGATTTAGCTGCTGATTGAGAATGAGAATCTGATTTAGTTTCTGATGCATCAAATATTGGAAGATCCTCGTCACGATTTGAGAGTCTAAAGTTATAGGTCTTCTTTGCTCCAGACACAGACTTTCTTAATACTATAGCATTAATGGACCAACTATCAGTAAATATTATTAATGGAATGAGCTTGGCCATTGCCGAACCATATCTATCAGTTGGTCTCAATACGCTAAGTGGACCATCGACTGCACATACAATTTTCTTATCGTTATCATTACTAAATATGATATTTTGATTTTTCGTTTGATTATCTGTTGATGATTCTGGATCGATTTGACCATGGAGAAAATACATCAATCCAAGTTGCTTTATCTTACGTAAAATTTTCTTCCAATTATAACCACCGGAAACACTGAATTCGAGTTTGACGCAACTAAGTAACAGTGTTTGTAAAATGGAAAGATTATACCATGCGGCCAACTGCAACGAAGTTAATGAATCAAAGCTTTTCAAGTATTTGTTCCTATCAAGATCATTCCACATCGCCAACTCAAGATCTTCAATAGTCAGATCGTTTTTTAAAGCAATTTTTTGGAGTATATTTCTTCTCTCACTTTCAGTTACTGGATAACCGTTCCGAGAAGATTCTTCAAATATGCTTCTTCTAAGACATATTGCATTATCTGTATTAACGTTACCATTAGCAGTCACCTTCGGATTGTGGAGCACAGATGAAGAATACTCACATCTTTGTTCTAGAAGATGACAAATACCTCTAACAAATTTATAGTCAGTGTGCTTTTCTTCCATCCTTAAAATATTTTCATCAACAGTTGCCTTGGATACCTTTTTCTCAGCCATTTCCTGATACATTTTGATTATTTTTGAGGGCAAAGAAAGATCATTCTCGCGGTTGCAGAATACTGGCCTTACATGATTCGTTTTACTTGATATGTTTACTCTCAATAATTCGATCGGCAACATTTACGGTTATTACCTCATATGTGGATACATGTAAATGGTAGTTTCTACCTAAATAATTTTTGTTCCAATATAGTTTTGTTTGATTTATGCCTTAACCTAAATCATCTTTGACTTCTAATCTTTGATTTCTACACTACAATCAACAATGACCCACCCACTCCCCTATCAGTGTGTCAATCCTTAAATGCAGTCGACCTACATGATGTATAGAATGAGAACTAAAAAATCAACTTATTCAAATTCTCACATACAGGAAGAAAAAAAAGACGAGTCTGAAAATATTGCCGAGAATTATGCTAACGATACTGTAGATAAAAATGAACAATCGCTAAAAGAAGATAATGATAATATCATCATGAATACTGAAACATCACTAACCACATTATCAGAACATCCTCAAATTAATGATCTTACAGCACTTGAAATTCAAGACATTGAAGGAATCGGCCCTACAACTGCAAAAAAACTTAGAGAAGCAGGAATTTTTTCAGTTATGGACCTTGCTGTGGCTGGAGTTGAAGATCTAGCAGTAGATATTAACGCATCCAAAGAAAGCGCCGCCTCGTTCATTATGGCAGCACAAAAGCTATTAAGAGAATCAGACGTTCTTGACAAGGAATTCATTACTGCAGATACTGCACTTCAGAAAAGAAGATCGTTATTACGATGTTCTACCGGTTCAAGTATGCTAGACGATTTATTCTTGGGCGGTATAGAAACACAGGCAGTCACTGAGCTTTATGGCGAATTTGGTTCGGGTAAATCGCAGATATGTCACACCATGTGTATTACTGCTGGACAACCAATAGGATCAGGTGGATTAAACAGTGGTGTTATCTATATTGATACTGAAGGAACATTTAGACCTGAAAGGCTGGAGCAAATATCTAGTAGTAGAAACATAGATCCTGTAAATGCGTTACAAAATGTAGCGGTATGTAAGGTCTACAATAGTGCGCATTTGGAGTTGATAGTTAAAAATCTTGGAAAATATATAGATGATTATAAAGCAAAACTGGTTATTGTCGATAGTATAATTTCATTACACAGAGCAGAATTCTCTGGTAGAGGAACGCTTGCTGATAGACAGCAAAGACTTAATACTATTATGCACAAACTTCTTCGGATATCAGAAATTTATAATATTGCAATAATTGTTACAAATCAGGTGCAATCTGCTCCAGACACATTCTTTGGTGATCCAACAAAGCCAACCGGTGGAAATGTAATTGGTCACGCTTCAACTTACAGAGTATATTTAAGAAAATCTGGTGAAAACAGGGTAGCAAAAATGATCGACTCTCCATATCATCCATATAGCGAAGTAAGGTTTACCGTCAATGAAAAAGGAACAGATAATGTGGATGAGGGCAAAAAATCCAAGAAAGAATAGTCCCATCCTTATTTTTTGTAATTGATCCGAAAAAAGTCAGAGCAAAGTACATGCAATACATTCTAGAGAAGCATTAGAGCAGTATTCAATCATGTTCAGGTTCATGTTTATCTTTATAGTGTTCCAAGTATTCTGATTCATTTTTGAATGCTATATTGCATTTACTGCACATTACAGGTTCATCATTATCACTTCGCATTGTCAACCTATCTAAACTGAACCTTTTGCTGTTTTAAGAGTTTGCGGTTTCCTTAGATCAAGCTATTATGATATTCATGGCACTTGGCGTGGCACGCTAACAAATGCGAATGCTAGTCTACGGCGAATGATATTTTTACACAGGTTCGATAGTTTGTTATTTTTCCAGAGGCTGGGTCTACACGAGCAGTCATATCAACAACTTCAATTCCATGTATACCGTGCAATGTCTTCTTTGCTTCATCTACAGCAACTTGAGCCGCATCTTCCCATCCCTTATCCGAGCTTCCGATTATTTCAATTATCTTTGCAACATGATGAGTCATGAAGTGGTAATGCATTGCATACGTTATAAGACTTGTCATATAACTTAAATCAAGTAAGGAATTTCTGGACAATAAACAATAGATAATAGGAAACAGTCAATCGAAAAGCAACAATTAAAAATAATGTTTACTACATCTTAACATGATTCGAGACAATAATAGGAAAGCGAGAATTCCAGAGTTTCCTATTTTGCTGGCAATTTTTGTTACATTGTTAATAGTTCCACCAACTCAATTAATCTATAAGATAGAAGTCTATGCATTTGCTCCCAACCAGATTGTTGAAATATTGTCTGAAGGCGGACAGATATGTCCACTAGAATCTCAGTGTGATAAAAAGAAGGAAAATCAAACAGACGCTCACAATATGACTCTTAACATTCCAGGCGCAGGAATTCCAAATAACGAACAAAATTCAATTGGTAACTTGACTCCAAACAATTCAAACAGTTCCCAAAATGAAACCAATATTGCAAACGATACCTTGCTTACCGGGCAAACTAACAATTCAGGTCAGGACATGATAGATATTAAGACTGATAAACAGACATACAATCCAGGGGAAATAGTAAGTATCATGATAACAAATAAAGGATCAGCAGAATTAACATTTCCAAATTCTGCATTGGGACTCACAATAAGAGATCTGGCATCAAATGAATTATATCCAATTCTATCATCGCAGGTAATTACAATTCTTGGCCCAGGTGATTCGAAATCTCTCAGGTGGGATCAAATAGGTGTAAATGGAAATCAGGCACCCTCTGGAAATTATTCGGCTTCTGTGAATTCAGATATTGCTTCTGCTCAAACAGCTTTTTCAATTAAATAATCATCATTATCTTTTCAATTATTTGCAAATTGGTTCATGATCTGTAAATAATATTTCTACGTCAGAAAGATACTAGCATATCCCATTTATGGGCCCGGAGGGCTTCGATCCCTCGATCTGTGGTTCCGAAGACCACCGCGATATCCTGGCTACGCTACGGACCCCTCCTATCTAGCTTTAAAATTAAATTCAAGGTTCTATATCAATTGAGCTAATCAATTATTGATTTTGATTTAAAACAGAATCTAGATAATAACAATCAATTTATTATCTCAATATTTCTGTACTTGTAATTAATTGAAGGTATCTGACAGAATATCTAATGTAGAGTATGCCATCAGAGACATAACAATACATGCAAGAGAATATGAAAAAACTGGTAAAAAAATAATCTACTTGAATATTGGTGATCCGGTAAAATATGATTTTCCTACTCCTGATCACATAAAAAAGGCATTAATAGATGCAGTTTCAAACAACTTCAATTATTATGCTGATTCAGAAGGTATCTTGGAATTAAGGGAAGCAATAGTAAAGAAGGAATCGCAGAAGGGTTTACCGATAACTGTTGACGATGTTCTTGTAACAAATGGTATTTCTGAAGGACTAGATATGACAGCTGCCTCGATAGTGGAACCTGGTACAGAAATTTTAATGCCAGGACCATATTATCCTCCCTATTCCTCATATGTAAAATTTTATGGAGGTAACCCAATTGAATTTAGACTAACAGAAAACGGAGCACCTGATCTTGATGATATTAAATCAAAGATTACTCCCAAAACAAGAGCTCTTTGTATAATAAACCCGAACAATCCAACCGGCGAGGTATTTAGTAGCAAGAGCCTTAAGCAGCTGATTGACATAGCCGTCGAGCATGACATGTACATTATTTGCGATGAAATCTATGATAAACTGGTATTTGATAGGGAGTTCACAGGTATTGGTAAAGTGGCAAAAGATGCACCGGTAATATTACTTAACGGCTTTTCAAAAGTTTATCTCATGACAGGTTGGCGTTGCGGATATATTTGCATGAATAGTGATTGCCAAAAATTAGAAAATATTAGAAAAAATATTCCAAAACTGGCTAGAGTTCGTATTGCAACCAACCTTCCAGTGCAAAAGGCAGCAGTAGCGGCTCTACAAGGACCTCAAGACTATATAGCTGAAACTGTATCTAAATTAAGGAAAAGAAGAGATTTAGTAGTAAAGCGCCTTAATGAAATAAACGGAATTTCATGTAAATTGCCAAATGGCGCGTTTTACGCATTTCCAAAAATTCTAGATAATCGTTGGAAAGATGATAAAAAATTTGTTCTAAACCTATTGAACAAAACAGGTGTATTAACGGTACATGGTTCTGGTTTTGGAGAATCGGGAAGAGGACACTTTAGAATAGTTTATCTTCCTAATGAACAGATGCTTGAGGATGCCATGAACAAACTCAGTGATTTTGTTAAAGGCAGCAATTGAAATTAGACTTATTCATTTATAGCAATTCTATACTATAATATTTGAAACCTTATCATTTGCGATAGCTTACTGACTATTTCTGAATTTACCCCAATATAGTAATATTCCACCTCCAATCAACATAGCTATTACAAATTTTTCATTGGTCACAGAATTATTCGTAAAATTATCGAGATAGAAACCAACCGACAATTGCGTTGTGTACAGATAAAAGTTCCTCAATGCAATAACTGTCGCCATCACAATAATTACCACTCCCATACCAGACATCCAATTTTTGCTATGCTTATCGTCAACAGTTCCCTTTTGAAAAGGATTCAAGTAAGCTTGATTCCGGGGTGTTTTATCTTGTTCTTTTTAGATGCATTTAGTAACATAGGAGTCAATGCCTCTGCCTGATAACTGATGGATAATGATCCAAGATAAAGCGGCCTAAGACCCTTAATTTCACCTATCAACTGATTTAGTCTTGCAACGGCTTCTTGATCATCACTACAAACAAACGTGTCAGAATCAAGGCTTTCATTGATATTCTTTAATTTCACTTCAGATATTGTGTGAAATGCAGAAACAACTTTCTTTCCTGGTAGATTTTCAGCCAAAAGATGGGCTGCAGATTTCATACTTTTTTCAAATGGGATATATGTAAAGCCTGCATCATTCCTTTCCATAGGAACGATTGGAGAAACTATTATGCAATCATTTCCTATGTTATTTGCAATAGATTCACAAGTTAGTTTTATCGATTCATAGGGAATTGAGAGAATCAAGATATCTGAATCAGTTGCTGAAGAAACATAATCAGCGCCTTTGATTGTTCCCTTCAGGCCATCTCCATAGCATGATGATGCTGTACTCATATATTGTTGTGCAGATTTTTTTGCCTTTTCTGCATCTCGAGATCCTATGGTAATGTCATGATTAACAACCCATCTTAGAGCAAAACCTTCTCCCATTCCACCAGTCCCACCAATAATTGAAATGTTCATAAATTATCTGTCATAAACTGTTGAAACGTCCTAATTAAGGTTATAATCTAGATTTCAGATTAAACAAACTTCCTATGATAACAATAGCTTGGTTAAAGTTAGCGACAAAAAGATAATTTTGTGGGAAAATAAGCGGAAAACAAATTTAAGACTTGATTTGCATTTTTCAATTGCTTTGCCGCTTATAGTCTTTGTGCGCCATGGAGAAGCAGACAATAATGTGAAAAGACTACTGGTGGGACGACATATAGAATCGCATCTTACGGAGCGCGGAATAGAGCAGGTCAAAGATACAGGTCAGCATCTAAGAAAGCTGAAAATTGATAGAGTGTATGTCAGTCCAGTAACGAGAACCGTTGAAACTGCGAAAATAATCTGCAAAATAAATGATTTGCAATACAAAACAGATGAGAGATTATATGAAATTGAATTGGGTGACTTGGTGGGTATGAATTATGATGAAGTAATCGAAAAACATGGAAATCTTTTTTTGAAATTCTATAGCGGTGATGATCCAATTCTTGACAGCTATGGCATAGAAAGCTTTTCAGCGGTCAAAAAAAGAGTAAAGAACTTACTTGATGAGTCTATGAAAAATTATCCCGACAAGAATTTGTTATTTGTTACGCATTTAGACCCCATTAAAGCAGCGGTATCCATAATGTTAGGCCTGCCTCCAGAAAGCCTGTATGGATGGCACATACGTAATGCCTCAATGACTATTCTAAAGCATGAAAATGGAATTCTATCACTTTCAGGGGTTAATGTAATGGGATTTCATAGATATATTGAAGAATGAATTTGAATACTCTTTGCAAAAACCTTAAATTACAATAGGTGAGTAGTGACCTCGGACAAGGAGATCTGATGTCACCAAAATCAAATATATTGCTACTTATTTTGTTGTTCTCACCTCTTGTTGTGGTAGTTCTCTCTTCATTTGACACAGTTTTTGCACAAGAATCTGAAGAATATGTCATCAGAAGAGTTGAGATTTGGTCACTATTTTACAGATTGATGGTTGCCGCCTTTGTTGTTGGAGCTGTAGTTCAAGGTTCTATAGTATACGTATGTTGGCGCTTTAGAGAAAGTCACAAGAAAAATAAGGTAAAGGAAATAGAGGGCGTTTAAGAATGGGCCACGCAACAATTGAATGGGTATACGTTGGAGTTGTCATAGCACTGCTTACGTGGGTTGGAGCTGAATCTTGGAATGTTGAAAGGATAGTTGAACACGTACCGGCTGAAGCAGAAACAATTAAGGTCATTGGCCAACAATGGTTCTGGACTTTTGAACATCAAGATGGGAAAAAGGAAACAGGTGAACTCCATTTGAAACAAGGAGTTCCTTACAAATTCGAGTTAGTTTCAAAAGATGTTATTCACAATTTCAATGTGCCTGATTATACAATTCTTATGGATGCAGTTCCGGGCAGAGTTAATGTTGTATGGAATTTATTTGATCAACCCGGCGAGTATCATATACAATGTAGGGAATACTGCGGATTCGGACACCCTACTATGAAAGCGAAATTATTTGTTGAACCTCAAACTGCCGAGGCGGCAGGAAATGCGACTGCAGCACCAGCACAAGCCCCTGCACAGGGTGAAAACGCAACTTCAACTGCAACGGCTGCACCAGCAGGTCCGCCTGGAACACCACTGACCATACTGGAGGGTTCTTCAGTGCAGGGAAGCCCAGATTTTGATCCCGATACACTCACAGTAAAGAAAGGTGACAAGATAACAGTAACTAACAAAGATACACTGCCTCACACAGTTACAAGTGGGGCATCACCAAGTGATCCGAATAGCGCAAAGCAATTTGATACAAGTATTATAGAAGGAGGAGCCACAGCAGACATTGAAACTACCAATATCGCCGCAGGCGAATATCCATTTCATTGCACAGTTCATCCTTACATGATGGGTAAATTGGTTGTACAGTAGTTGGTGGCCATGACAGATTATGTTAACCTTCGAATTAATTGCGGCCAAAATACTTTTATTGATATAATGCGCGATGTAAATTCAATTAATAGGGGTAGTTAGATAGATTGGTTTTAGAAGTAAAACAACCACGTCCAATGTGGGAGATACTATTTTCCACACATCATACTGATATCGGATTGCTTTACATGATATCCTCAATTACAGCGCTCATGCTCGGTGGTGGACTTGCATTAGCATTGCGTGCAGAATTATTCCTTCCAGGATTACAGATAATACAGGACCCGACTTCATTTAACAGATTTTTCACAGTTCATGGAACGACAATGCTCTTTTTGTGGGCCATTCCATTTGCAGCAGGTGTGGGAAATTACCTTATTCCTATCATGGTCAGATACAAGGATATGGCATGGCCTAAACTGAATGCTGTTGCATTTTGGATGATTCCAGTTGGTGCCGCTCTAGTTTGGCTTGGATTCTCTGACACTGGATGGACAGCATATCCGCCATATTCAATTATTAGGGCGCCAGGACCTGCGGCCGAAATGTGGATCTTTGGGCTAAAGATTTTAGGAATTTCATCAATACTAGGTTCGATTAACTTTATTGTAACGATACTAAAATGCAGACATCCTGATTTATCTATTATGAAAATGTCACTCTTTTCATGGTCAATACTTTCGATATCTTTCATGACAATTGTTGCTGTTCCCACATTCGCTGCATCTTTAATCATGTTGTATACTGATAGACTTGGTATATCCGGATTCTTCAATCCTGCAATGGGTGGGGATCCTATAGCGTATCAGCACCTATTCTGGTTCACATTCCATCCAGAGGTCTACATTTTCTTGCTACCTGCAGTAGGTATGCTGTACGAGATGATACCAAAATTCTCGAGAAAACCACTCTTTAGTTACCAATCTGGAGTGGCAGCATTTGTACTACTAGCACTGATAGGATTTGCGTCCTGGGCTCATCACATGTTTGCAACAGGTATGAGCTTTACTGAAAAAACAGTATTCATGGTAGGAACGTTAGCAGCTGTGCCCGCATCATCGATGCATGTATTTAATTGGATTGCAACAATGTGGGGAGGTAGAATAAAGTTTGCAGCTCCTATGTTATTTGGAGTCGGGGGAATCATGCTATTCTTTGCCTCTGGAGCCGGTGGAGTAGTAAACACTGCTCTTCCATTGGACTTTATCACTCACGATAGTTACTGGGTTGTAGGCCACTTCCATCTAATATTGATGGGAACTGTCTCACTTACATTTACCGGGTTCATTTACTACTTGTTCCCATTAATAACCGGTAGAATGTATAACGAGAGAGCAGCTCAGGTACACTTTGTATTGGCCTTTGTTGGAGTAATATTTGTCTTTATGACACAACATTTGCTAGGACTGCATGGTATGCCACGTAGAATAGCAGATTATGATGGAACAATACCTGGCTGGCTGATAATGAATCAGATTGCAAGCATAGGCGCCTGGATTGCTGGCCTGTCATATGTCATTATGTTGGTTAACTTGATAAAATCTGCAGGAAGTGGTAAGGAAGCTGAAATGAGAGATCCCTTCAAAATTGGAGAAGAGTATTATGACTACACCAGACGAGAGCCCCATCATTAGAACCAGTTCAAAGAGGATGACCAAAGGCATCCTCATTGTTGTAATTACACTTGCATTTGGCGCTGCAATCATCATACCCTACTGGCAGACAATGATAAATCATCCTCCCATCGCATCAACACTTAAACATGAAGAAGGTCCGCCGACACCTAGCGGTACTCAAACAAGTATTGGAACAATGGAAGGTGTAACTAATCAACAGCAAAAAAGTACTGAAAAGACAAATGCTGCAACGGACAATCAGTCTTCGACCGCAGCAACAGAAGGTAAGGATGCTACTTCAGCTCAACCATCTAACGTAGCAGGTCCGCCTGGAACATCACTGACCATACTGGAGGGTTCTTCAGTACAGGGAAACCCAGATTTTGATCCCGATACACTCACAGTAAAGAAAGGTGACAAGATAACAGTAACTAACAAAGATACACTGCCTCACACAGTTACAAGTGGGGCATCACCAACCGATCCTAATAGCGCAAAGCAATTTGATACAAGTATCATAGAGGCAGGGGCCACAGCAGACATTGAAACTACCAATATCGCCGCAGGTAACTATCCATTCTACTGCGCAGTTCATCCATACATGATGGGTAAACTTGTAGTCCAATAGGCATTGAAATTACAAGTAGAGTTTGATTCAAAAAAGTATGATTAGTACCTGTATGTTAACCGCAAAATAAAATGCTCCTAACCAAAATTTCTTTCTCTACCCTATCAATTCTTTTCGTACTCATCTTTATCGGAGGATATGTCAGCTCATCGGGAGTAGGACTCAGCTGTCCTGAATGGCCCCTTTGTCCAGCAGGTCTTGTCCCAATGAAAGAATTTATCATCGAATATTTTCATAGAACAGTAGCTGCCACAACCGGGCTAATGGTTTTTGTCACCATGTTTTTCACTCTGAGATCAAAAGAAACTTCCAGATCCACAAAGATAGCATCAATGATTGCAGCTGCGTTAGTGGTGGGACAAATCACTCTTGGTGGATTTGTTATTGTAGAAAAATTACATGCACTTCTTGTGACAATGCATTTGGGAATGGGATTGATCTTATTTGTCATGATTCTTACTGTTTTCCTGGATGTAAAACAAATATCCAAAAAAATTTCACCAAATATGCGCGCAGTAAAACCAGAGTAAGACATAATACTAATTGGCATAGCACAAGGGGTATGTGGAAAGTAATGATGCCAAGGAAGATAGCCTATGGAGCTAATGCTGCAAGTGAATTTCAATATCCAGAAAATTCTCTAGTGATAACTACAACTACTCCCGATATTTATGAGAAATGGTTAAGCTATATGGGACTTCAGAAATACGAAATATATGACAAGGTAACACCTGACCCATCTATCGAAACAATTGAAGAAATAAAGAGAAAATATGAAGGCAAGCAGATTTCTGCATATATCGGACTTGGCGGTGGAAGCTCGATGGATGTATGTAAATATCTTGGAAAATTAACCGGAATTCCAAAGATTCTCATTCCAACTACTTTTGGAACGGGTGCCGAAATGACTACATATGCCGTTGTCAGTTTTGATCATAAGAAAAAGCTTTTACAGGACGAAGCCTTCTTGGCCGACGCTGCCATTGTTGATCCATATTTTCTTCCAGGAACTCCATTTAATATCATGAGAAATTCTGCTTGCGACGCGTTAGCTCAAGCATCTGAAGGATTTGATAGCAAACTAGGCAACCCATTTACTAAACTATTTTGTAAGGAAGCTTTTGATATACTTGAAGACGCAATTATGAATGATAAACAAGATCTGTTACCGTACGGTGCCATGCTTTCTGGAATAGGGTTTGGAAATTCTTCGACTACACTTGGACATGCTTTATCATATGTGTTTTCCAATGAAGGAGTTCCTCATGGCTATTCACTATCGTCATGTACTACAGTTGCACATAAATTCAATAAATCAATGTACTATGAGAGATTTAAGAAAGTATGTCAGAAGTTAAAGTTTGAGCAGTTAACACTCAAACAATCACTTGATGAAGCCGCAGACGTTATTATGCCTGACAGGGGACATCTTGATAATAATCCAATTGAAGTTACCAAGCAAGATATAGTACAGTGTTTAGATGAAATAGTAAACAAGAATCCACTACAGTGATTTATTATCCAATCCAGTAACAAAATCGGGTTGCATGAGTAAATAAATTATAATGATAGAATCTGGAAATCTATTTTCTAAAACATACTAGTACCTCAGATATTTGATAAGCAGACACTGAAATTTGAGACAATTAATGGCAAAACGACTAATATTTGGAACTCATGAGTAAAGTGGTGTCAATGATATAGTTGGTAAGCGGATTAATTATTCACTTTTAGGTGCCGTGCTGACAGCCCAAGCCTGTTTGAATTAATTGATTCGAAAATCAGGAATTAAGAAATCACATTCTACAATTCTTTTATGTCGAATATTGGCCGGTTAAGAAACCTTTAAATCCAGTTTAGCAAATCCTGAATCTTACATTGACTACGATCGATAAGAGCATGCAAATTAATGCTCCTATTAGCGAAGTTTTTACCTATTTTGCGAGACCCGAACACATGGCAGATCAATTCCCAGAAAATATGGGCTTGAATGTAATACCATTAGAAGTAAAAAATGGCTTTGGAGTTGGGACTATATTCAGAATTAATGGAGATTTCGACGGGAAGAGACTAGAGTGGGATTGTGAGACAATAGAGTACATTCCTCACCGCAAAATCGTGGCCAAAATGATCGAAGGACCGTTTAAGAGCTGGATCATCACAGTAAATTTTGAACCCTTGGGAGAAAAAGAAACCAAAACAAGCATAAAAGTAGATTATGACATGCCGATGGGCCCATTGGGGGGATTTATTGACAAAATAAAACTTAAAAAAATAGCTGAACGAGGAATTGAAAACGGCCTGTACAGAGTAAAGGCACTCCTAGAAGGTACAGGTTCAATACCAGTTTACATCACTCTTGATGCATATCGAGAAATTCTCAAAGAAAAAGAAAAAGCAAGACTTTCAGTGTCCGAGACCATTATCAAAATAATTAAAGACAATCAAGTTCAGAAAGTGTCTCAGCAGTAAAATAAAGCTGAGCCATCAATTCATCTTTTTAGGCATTTTTCATTGCTACGAGCTAATCTGAAGTAGAGCTTTCCATAATAACAAGTTTGATTTAAATAACACAACCTAAACACACAAGTTTTATGGGTTCGTAGCTCAGCCAGGTAGAGCGTCTGGCTCTTAACCAGTCTTATTGGGTTAAAATGTCGTGGGTCCGAATCCCACCGAACCCGATTTATCTTTACCATATTTGATATCAATATATTTATACATATATTTCTATATAAAGACCGATTCTTACAAACAAGTTTATCTTGGGGCATAAAAAATTAAAGATGCTCCTATAACTGCAATTATTGCTCCAATAATCTCGTATCTGTCGGGCTTCTTTCTATCTATAACTATACCCCATAAGATTGAGGAAACAATAAAGAATCCGCCATATGCGGCGTAGACCCTACCAAAATCCGCTGGCTGGAATGTTGGAATAATGCCATAAGTAAATAGAATGATTCCACCAACAATACCAAAGATTATCTTCTTTTTTTGTTTTATCCATATCCAAACCAAATACCCTCCACCGATTTCTGCAAGTGCTGCCAGGAAAAACAGGCTGAATGAAGACATAGTAATTGTCGAGTCACTCATTTACCATCTTTCCACATTACTTCGTTTTTTCTAGGCATGTAAAATATTATGGCAATTCCGAGAATTGATATACTTGCACCTACAATGTCATACATATCTGGTCTTGTTCCTTGGAAAAGCCAGCCCCAAACCAGTGCCATCACAATAAAAATTCCACCATAGGCAGAGTAGACTCTATGAAAATGAGATGGTTGAAACGTAGGAATAATTCCATACGCAAAGAGAACAAAACCGCCAAGTGCGCCAAGCATCCAACTCATACTGTCTCTAAGCCACAGCCAGACTAGATACCCTCCACCAATTTCACATAGTCCAGCCAAAAGAAAAAAAATTATTGATGCTAATACTTTGTTCCAGCTGGTTCTATCTCTATTTATCAACCGTTATTCCTTTCGTATTTGTTTTCTTGATTAGGATATATAACGCAAGCAGTTAATGATTAGAATTTCTAAATATTGAATGTGAACTATCCTAATTGAAATTTCTTAATTACGCGGGGGTTCCCAAATCGTAATTCTAGCTTTATCCAGGCGAACTCAAATCTATATCATTTCACTTTTAGACTAGTGTGAAATTCCACATGGTTCCCACCGAACCCGATTTATCTTTACTATATTTAGTACCGAAGTATAAACTGCCAAGTATATAACTTTCAATAACTTGGATGATTCAAATCGTTCGGAAAATAATAGGTTTTTCAAATTACTGAAAGGTCGAACATGAGAATAAAAAATTAAGGACTTATTGATCCTTAATTAATCCTCGAAGTTTCTCTTTGAATTCTGGAGTTAAATCTTCCTCTTTCATCCCATGATCTTTCATCGCATGTTCTCCACCGTTTTTAAATATGTCCTCTTCCGTCTCTCCCCTGACTACGTAATCACAATCAAATCCAGCTTCTCTACATGATAGTGTTTTCATATGATTAATTCTTGCTTGGCGAATAATAAGTTATGGGTTCTAAAATTTGAACACCAGCGTTATCAGTTCCACCGAACCCGAATATTTTAATACTATAGATGGTAACGATATGAGCGTTTGGTTCTATCACTTTATTCCTGATAGCGTCTAGTAAGCGATTCAATCCTTCCCCTGTACTTTTCTTTATAGGCAGCTCTACATTGAATACAGCAGAAGAATCGTTCATACTCTGCAAATTTAAAACATGCGCTTCACCTGAAATTGGGCCTTGATAGAAATCACAAACGAGTTTTATTTTGATATTCTTGCCGATTTTCAATTCGTTATAATTTGCATTATCAGGTTGAGGATTAGTAAGGATACTCAATTCAGAATTTTTCTCAATTTTGCTGAAGTCAAAAATAGGTGAAACAGATTTCAGGAATCCAATGTTAATCAATCTGTTGAATCTGGCTTTAACCGTCGGTGTTCAGATACCTGTTTCTCTTGCAATCTGTCTAAATGATTTGCGTCCATCCTCCTGTAAGACCCTAATAATAGAATGGTCTGTCTTATCCAGCTGAATTGGCAATGCCTTAACTTAAGGAATTATTCCTTTTATGAATTTTACATTTGTAAACTTCGATTGTTATATTTGTACCTGTTACATACAATACTATGAAAGAAACTAATCAGTTACAAGCAAATCAAAATATAGCGCCTAATCCAAATAGATGGAAGGCACTTGGTTTACTAGCTCTGGCGCAATTTGTAATTATTCTGGACACTTCGATAATAGGTGTAGCGCTACCTACCATACAAAACCATTTTGGTTTTTCTCAAGGCGATTTGCAATGGATTTTTAATGCATACGTAATTGTTTTTGGTGCTTTACTATTACTCGGAGGAAGACTAACTGATATTTTAGGGCAGAAAAAAATCTTTACAATCGGTTTCGTAATACTAACAATTGCATCTATTGCTGCAGGATTAGCTTCGTCTGGCTCTGTTCTAATTGCGGCTAGGGCTTTTCAAGGAGTTGGAGCTGCCTTTATCGCTCCTTCAGCTCTAGCAATTGTTATGACGCTTTTTGGTAACAATAATATCGAAATGAACAAAGCAATGGGAATTTGGGGAGCGGCCGCGCCAGCAGGAGGAACAGCAGGTGTTTTCCTAGGAGGAATCATAACGGCATGGATAGACTGGACATGGGTATTTCTAATCAACGTACCTATTGGAATTGCTGTGTTGGCTCTTGCTCCCAAATTGTTACCAAACGGTATCAAACAGAAAGGTAGAGTAGACTACGCAGGAGCCATTACTGTGACAGGTGCTCTAATTCTATTAGTATACGGTATAGTTACCGCTAATGACATTGGATGGACGACTTTGCAAACTCTATCAACTATAGGGGTTGCAGGCGCGTTATTTTTTGCGTTCTTATATATGCAGAGTAAAAATAAGGAACCGCTATTACCCTTGAAAATTTTCAGGACTCGAAATCTGTTAGCCTCTAATATCGTGATGGGTCTCTTAGGTGCAGCTTGGATTCCAATGTGGTTCTTTTTGAATTTGTATTTGCAACAAGTATTAGGCTATGGAGCTTTTGAGAGTGGCCTTGCCTTACTGCCTATGACAGTGGTGATTATGTTCTTAATGGTATCGATAACTCCAAAAATGGTAAACCGCTTCGGCGTTAGGAAGAATATGATAGTTGGAATGATACTCCTCTCGGTTGCAATGCTCTTGTTCATTATGACTCCACCCTCCGGTGAAAATCAAAATTCGAACTTTTTGCTCTATGTGCTACCTCCATCACTTATCGCAGCTATAGGAATGTCACTTACATATATTCCCGTGTTGACAACTGCAGTATCAAATATACAATCGAATCAAGCTGGATTAGCTTCGGGCCTTGTAAATACCAGTTATCAAATTGGATCTGCTCTAGGACTTGCAATTTTAGTTGCTTGGTCTTCTGGACATTCAGAGGCAATGATTGAATCTGGTATAACACAAATAGTGGCAATGAGTAATGGATTTCATATTGCCTTCATAGGCGCTGCAATAATGTCATCTATCGCAACAGTTCTTATTTTATTCTCAATCAAGAACAAGAAGCAAAAGGCGATTTAAAATTGACACGGGATCAATTTCCCACTTTGGCCTCAAACTCAATATTTTAATATCGTGCTACCAAATCGCAGATGTATGGCAAAAAGAATGACTGTTTGTATTGTAGTTATATATGTGACGGTTACCTTCTTTTTAATAGGATTTTTAGATTCTGTTTCGGCACAGAACATGACCAATCAAATGAATAATTCAACAATGCAACAACATGCAGAACATGTTCTAGATAATCTCGTTACCTCAGAGCATATACCTCTAAAAGGGCAACTGAATAGTGGAGATTATATATTATTGATGGACCTTACTCCTTTTTCAACTAGCATAGAAGGCCATAGCCATATCGCAATGAAGGTTCCTTGTAATGAAGATGGTAAATCAAAATTAACAATAGCAACAGGGATTGCTCCTAATCTAAATTCGTTGGATACTGGTACGGCTATTAGCAACGGTTCGCTTAATGGGAACACTTTAAATTTATCTGCAGCAGGCAAGTCTTGCTTGTATCATGCAGAATTACCTAACGGCACAAGCGATATCGTGATAGTTAATACCTCAAATGAGACCATAGGCTTTGATGGAGGCATTTATTATTTTGTTACCATAACAGTTCACGGGACAGCAATACAACACTTGGCAGTCAACGAGATAGGATAAAACTTGTCAAATAAAATCTCAAAAACCATATCTTAAGGTAGATAATCAGGCTTGTTATAACTTACGACCAAGACCGATTGCACCTCCTATCAAACCTAAAATAGCGCCCAGCCCAAACCCGCCTATGCTAAAAAGGCTCACGATTGACCCAATGACTATAAAGAGTGGCCATAACCTGTTTGTTGGTTGCTTGTACGTCTTATAAGACGCATACATAACCAGCACGCCAGCCAAAATGGATGTGCCTCCCACAACTATAGTCAACCATCGAGGATATGCGAATGTGTAGGTGTGCATTTGTCCACCCATCATCAGAGTCGTACCATACCATCCCAGCATTGCAAGCAACATTAGGCCTCCAGAGATGATAAAAATACCTCCGAGCATAGAAAGTATTACGGAAATCGAAGCTCTACTCGTTTTCATTCCCTCCATCTCTTTCACTGAACGTAATTCTATTGTGAAATATAACAGCATAGTGTACAGTGCCGTGCAGATGCATACCCACTAAAAATTTTGAATAATTTTAGAATATTACATCAGTTTTATCATTTCCATCAATAGATATGTTCATACGATGCCAAGTAAAAGGGTTATACTGTGCTATCTAAAATTTTAGTTCCACATGATGGTACTGATATGTCTGACAAGGCTCTTGTACAAGCAATTGAATTAGCAAAAGCCTTCAACGCTCAAATTACATTACTAAACGTCATTGAGCAAATACCCATTCCTCCGTCTATAATGTTAGGAAGTGATCCTGTTCTGATAAACAGGGCCAGAAGGAGTGTAATGAGGGAACTGGAGCAAGGCTGGAATAAACTGGTAGAAATAAAGAAACATGAACTAGAAAATGAAAAAGTTAGTGTAACTTCTAATTGTTTGGTTGGAAATGCAGCAGACCAAATTCTTCGCTATTCAAAAAATAACAAAATCGATATAATAGTAATGGCCAGTGCAAGGTTAAAGGGACTTTCCAAGTTAAAGGCTCTGGGAAGCGTTACTAGAAAGGTATCAGAGATGGCTGACTGTCCTGTATTAATAATTCACTAAAAGCTTTTTCGGTTCCGACATCAATTCGTAGCACGGCTTAAGAAAATAATCAAAAAATCTGAAACAACAAGAATACTAAATTATGCAAATGCAAGTTCAGACGGAAGTGTCCACTGTGACTCTAGGCTTCATTGTTTGCTCGTTATTTTGTTGCCTTTCACTATTTCTTATTTGAGTATCCTTGATTTTTAGTCTCTTCAGCAGGGAAGAATTTGCTATCACAGAAATTGAGCTTAAAGCCATGGCGGCAGCTGCGACCATAGGACTAAGCAATCCTATCGCTGCTATTGGTATTCCTCCACTATTGTAAATCAGAGCCCAAAATAAATTTTGTTTTATCTTGTTCATTGTTGCTCTGCTCAGTCTAATTGCTCGTGCAACATCCATAATATCATCCTTTATGAGGATTATTCCTCCCGTTTCCTTTGCAATGTCCGAGCCACTGCCAATTGCTATACCTATGTCGGCCTGCGCAAGAGCAGGAGCATCGTTTATTCCATCACCAACCATAGCCACTACTTTTCCTTTTGACTGTAAATTTTTTATTACATTAGCCTTGTCTCCAGGAAGTACACTTGCTATAATATTTTTAATTCCTACTTTTTTTGCAACAGCATTGGCTGTTTTTTCATTATCGCCTGTTAGCATTATTGTTTCGATTCCTAACTCAGTTAGCTCCCTTACGGCAGCAGGAGATGACTCCTTTATGGTATCTGCAACTGCAATCATACCAGCAACTACACTACTTTCTGCTAGTATCATTACGGTCTTGCCTTCAGATTCTAGCTTGGTCATTTTTTGTTCTATCATCTCTGATTGAATTTTAAATTTTTGTAACAGTTTCCTATTGCCAAAGAAAACTTTTTTGTCACCTACTAATGCCTTTACGCCCATTCCTGAAACTGCCTCAAATTCTCTTAAATTTTCTAGCACAAGTTTTTTGGATTTGGCCATACTAACAATAGCGTGCGCTAGTGGATGCTCTGAACCGCTTTCGGCAGAGGCTGATATTCCTAAAACATCATGACTAGTATATCCATTGAAAGTCATAATATCGGTAACAGATGGCTCACCTTTGGTTATAGTTCCAGTCTTATCCAGTACAACGGTATTTACTTTTTGAGAACGCTCCAAATATTCCGCACTCCTTATCAAAATTCCAGCTTCAGCTCCTTTTCCAACACCGACCATCAGTGCGGCGGGCGTTGCAATACCGAGTGCACAAGGACATGCTATTATAAGAACAGCGATAAATGATAGTAGACCCGCAGTAAAATTTCCCATCACAAAGTACCAAATGAGAAAAGAGGCAATGGAAACCGAAACCACAGCGGGAACGAATTTAGCTGAAACTGAATCAACTAATCTTTGAATATGTCCTGTAGATGATTGTGCTTCCTCCACAATATGGACAATTTGTGATAGTGCGGTTTCAGCCCCTACTTTTGTGGCTTTAATTTTCAGCAGTCCTTGTTTATTTACAGTGGCACCTATTACCTCATCACCTACGTTCTTATCT
>JARBAW010000183.1 GCA_029237505.1 Nitrososphaerales archaeon | reverse complement strand
TACAGGTTTGATACCAATCGCTGGTGGTGCATTAGTTCCAGTTCTCGGGGTCGGAATATTTGGATGGTTACCAATGTTGGCAGCACTTGCAATGGCCATGAGCTCCGTAACAGTAGTTGGTAACTCTATTTTGCTTGAGAGATACAGGCCAAAGTTGTTTCATCATCAAATATAGATTTTTCAAACAAAATAGATGACATCCCAAACTATTCAGGTAATATTCTGAAAACCTTACCTTGTCCAATAGATACTACATATAAGTAACCATCTGGGCCGACAGTAAGGTCGGTTATACCACCAAACCCCGTTCCGAAAATAACCTCTTCTGCTCCGAAGTCGGGTGGATATCGGATATATCTATCTGCAAGAGCCGAGGGAAGTGCGAGATCGTTTCTTGCCTCGTTCAATTCAAAGTGATAAATACGACCATTGTGAACATCTCCAACAAACATGTCGTTTTGATATTGAGGTCCCAACTTGTTAGAATCTAAAAATACTAAAGAAGTTAATCCTGCGCCTTTCGTCCAAACTAATTTTGGGTCATCATATTTTCCGTTACCATCAAATGTTACTAAATCATTAGTATTAAATTTTTTTTGTGAAGCTGAAAAACCGTACATTTGATTCCAACCGCTATTGAAACCCGGATTTACAAGGTTTATTTCATCCCCATCTGCTGGTCCGTTCTCTGTGTCCCATAAAAAGCCGGTTATGGGATCAAAGTCCAGTCCAAAGCTGTTTCTAATACCATAAGCATAATACAATCGCAAAGGCATGGAATCTCCTAATATCCCTTCTCCTACAGGTTTGCCACCCTGTGTTAGTCTTAGAATACCACTGCGTCCATCAGCAACGATTCCATCCTCAAAGTTCTGAGTTTGTGTTGCCTCAAAATCGGGTTTAAATGAACCGTCAATATCTCCAACTGGAACGTATATGTTGTTATCTGGGCCAATTTGTATGGCTCCTCCATTGTGTCTTGGTCCAGGGTCTGCCGGCAAATCCAAAAGAAGTACCGGATTTACAAGTTTATTGTCAATTAATTCGTATTTGTAAAGGCGATTTCCTATCGGGGCTTTACCTGACCTATCATCTCCATCATTACCATTTGTCTCAGTAAAGTAAAGGTAAACAACTGTGTTAAGACCATTTTTGGAAACGGCGATTCCGCACATCCCTCTTTCAATAGAATTTGCGACATCGACATCAAGAAGTGGCATACCTGAAACTGTTCCTCCATTAACTCTTTTTACCGTCCCCGTATCTTTTTCTAGAACAAGAAAGTCATCAGGACCCAGAAAAGCCATTGTTGTGGGTACACGCAAACCTTCAGCCACCTCCTCAACTTTGAGGTTGGGATCTACGACTTGGGGATGGTCCGTGCCTTTGTTAAGATATCTTTCTTTTAGCTTTGTTTGACCGTAGGTTTGATCGAGATAGATGGTAAAATTAAAAATTAGAATAAAGAGAAACAGAAGAATAAGATAACTACTCACCGTGGGCTGAAAACGCAAAATTAGATTCGCGTTTCACAACAAGTACCGACAAATATTAATTTACCTTCTCAATTCGCAGTTTGCGATACTTCCTATTTGGTGTTCAATACTCACACAACGTTTATGAATAAAGCGGAGTAATTCTCGCTAGTTGAAATCACTTTTAGTCTACATAATTACATTTTTCATGTTCTCCACTTCCTCTCTATATTTTTTGGTTGCAATATTTGGAGAGAGTATTGAAAGTGATCAAATTCACGTTTCGCAGCTAGCTGAAGTACAAATGGGAAATGTCGATGAGTCCGGAAAAGATGAAATCCAGGAATTATTTGAAAGGCAGAATGAAACCGGTGAAACATTAGAACAAGGTATACCTGAAGAGCAGGCAGTCGCGCAGAATAAAAGTGAATCAAATAGTATTGAACAAGCAGAAAGAGATGAAATGCCACATCAAGAACTGTTTGAAAAACAGCGTCGAATATTAGAATTTCCACTTTCAGTTGGTGCTGGAATCGGATATGCAGCAGCAGGGCTGTGGATGATACTGGACAGGAGAAACAGTAAAAGTCCCTATGTAATAGCCATAGTTGGTTCTTTGATATTATTAGGGATTTATGCTTCGTCTAGAACAATCGGCATTTCCAATCTGGGTACAGAATCAGTAGGAATGTTGGATGCAGTTGTGGCAGGGCTCCAGGTCGCAATTATTGCCACTTGTCTGTATATTCTAGTGACTAGAATAAATCCCAATGGAATAACTGTTGATAAATAACATTCAAATATTCAAAAAACTGACAGGTCTGTAATTAAGTCAAATTAAAATCTAATTCATCATTTGAGATTTATCTTTAATCATCAGTATTTGACAATTTCAGAAGATCTAGTGACTGGTTAGATTCAACAGAGAATCTTCAATTTGTCTCAATTTTACGGGTTTAATTAAAATCTCAATATTTTTGTCGTAAAAAATATTATGTTTTGTTATTTCATGTTCTAAAAATTCAAAAGCAGTAATAAACATTATGCATGAAGATGGAAATTTCTTTAAGATTTCCGATGCAACTTCAATTCCGTTCCTGTTACCTGGTAACCTATAATCTATAATATATGCATCAGGGCGTTCAATATCAACATCATCTAATATGGTTTCAGAGTTAACATACGTCTTAATTACTCGATGACCCTTTCTGGTTAAATAGTCACTATAAAGGGTTAGAATGTCTTCTTCGTCATCAAGAATCATTATTGTTAAGGTTTTTCTTGTTTCTGCCATGATGATCAATCCACTCGATCAATCTGGACTTAACCAGTCAATCGTTCATAAAGATTAATTGTAACCATCGTTGGATCAACATACTATTTACAAGTTTATCAGGTTCATCTTTATCGCCCAGCACGTGTAATTGACTAGAACTACTAATTAGGGTAAACCGTATATTTTATCAATTTTTGAAATAACAAAATAAAAAGGTTATAACAAGGATTTAATGAATATCTCAAAGTGGAGAGCCAATCAGATGAATGTAAATTATGCCATCATACCAGAGAATTTCATATATTTGAGAATGAAAAGTATGGTATTTGTCTGAAATGTCATTGCAATAATTTTAAAGAATAAAAGTTACTTTAAGATAATATTTTAACATGTCACCTCCCACACCATTATCTTTTTGATTAGCTGTATTCTAATTCTGATGCCGTAAAGACAAAAGCCTTAAGATGCTTGGACTTTTACTTTACCAAAATATTTTCTTACATTTGACCTGTAAAGGTACCAGAGAATTATTCCACTGATAACCATACCGACTATTTGTCCAATTATACTAGAAATATCTCCTACCATAACATTGAATACAACAAAAATAATACCCATAACCAATGAAATTATAATTATTATTACTGAAATAGACCAGGCCCATCCTTTACCTTTTAGGAGACCCCATGCAACTATGAAATGTACAATTGCAAGTGCTATTAGGCCAGCACCAATTATGGATAGATATCCGCTGAAAATTGACAGAAAGTTATTTGTACTTGAAATATCGGTACTATTAAAATTGAAATTTGAATACATGTTATTCTCAAAGGTACTAGATGTTTCGCTTGCAGTATACTGACTTATCAAAGGACCGACAATTACGAGACCAATACCACCAATTAAAGTCAATATGCCACCGATTATCATGAGTACCGCTATTATCGTAACACCTGTAGGTCGTTTTCTATCTGCTTGCAATTCAATCGATGAATAATTATGGT